>JBFHPI010000191.1:0-6286 GCA_041592855.1 Pseudomonas sp. | reverse complement strand
GGGCGTTCAGATCGTGGCATGTCCAGATGCAGCTCTCAAGCAATGCTCGCCCAGTCATTTATTCCAGGCGGCCTGGGCCTTGCGCACGGCTGGCGCGGTCAGGCGATAGGCGAACCAGGTCGGCAGCGCCCTGGCCAGAGCCGGGATGGCGTCGATCTGTACCGTGGCGTTATCGGCGGTGATCACTTCCTGGGGTGGGATATCCAGCACATTTTCCATCACGTTGAGCTTGCGCCCGATCTTGTCCATCACCGGAATGATGATGTTCAGACCCGGCTTCAGGGTATTGGTGTAGCGGCCGAAGCGCTCCACCGTCCACTCGGAGCCCTGGGGCACGACCTTGAAGCCCATAAAGACGATGGCCACGGCCAGGCCAACGAAGAGAAAAATGACGCTGCCGACTTCCATAGGTAAAGCTCCATGCTTGGGGGTAAGGGGTATCTAAGCACAGTTACAGGGGCTGTGCGGTTGTCGTCGCTGATTCCAGGGCTGCCATGGTCGGCAAGGCCTTGATCAGCCGTTCGTCCCAGTTATAGGGATCCGGTGCATAACGCAGTTTGCCGTCGCGCCCGGCTTCCACCGTCCAGTAGGCGATGAGCAGCGGAGTGGACCGTTGCAGGCGGTATTCCTGGGTATTGCCGCTGGCGATGCGCTGTTGCACCTGTGCCAGCTCGTCCTCGCCGAGCAGCCAGGCCAGCAGGGTGTCCACGCCCTGGACGCGCACGCAACCGGAGCTGAAGGCGCGCGGTGCCTTGTCGAACAGGCGCTGGCTGGGGGTGTCGTGCAGATAAACCGAAAAGGGGTTGGCAAAGCGCAGGGCCACCCGGCCCAGGGGGTTCTGCGGGCCGGCGGCCTGGCGCAGCAGAATCGGCCCGGGGTTGTCCCAGTCCAGGCTCTGCGGATCGAGCAGATTGCCGTCGCGATCCAGCACGCTCATCTGCTGGCGTTCCAGATAACCAAGGTCTTCGCGAATGGCCGGCAACTTGTCTTCGCGCAGAATGGTGGGCGGTACTGTCCAGGTCGGGTTGAGGGTCAGGCGATTTATCTGCGAGGCCAGCAGCGGGGTTTGCCGATCCGCTCGGCCGACCTGGGTGCGGCTGCGCCACAGGGTCTGGCCCTGGCGCATGATCAGCAGTTCGGCGGCGGCCACGTTGATCAGCACCTCACTATGACGCATGTCGTCCGCCAGCCAGCGCAGGCGTTCGAGGTTGGCGCGCAATTGGTCACGGCGACGCTGGGCATCCAGATTCAGGGCGTCCAGGCTGGCCGGGCCGAGTATGCCGTCGGGCTGCAGGCCATGGCCGGCCTGGAAGCGCTGCAGGGCGGCGACCGTGGCTGGATCGTAGCGGTCGCCGAGGTCATCCGTCTGCGGCGGCAGGTAGCCTTCGGCTGCCAGGCGGGCGCGCAGGGTGGGAAGTCGTTGATCTGTCTGGTCGGGCTTGAGCAGGCGCCCGTGGGGCAGTTCGGGCCAGCTGTCCAGGGGCTGTCGGCGTTGCTCAGCATAGGCCAGACGCAAACGCAGGTACTGCGGCGTGGCCGGGCGCGCATTGGCAAAGGCCTGGGCCGGAGTGGCCAGGTGATACAGGGCCGTGCTCAGCAGGTTATGCATGGCGTGTTCGGGCGGCTCTTCGTGCGGCCGCCAGACAGGCTCCAGACGCTGTTGCTGCAAACGGCCGTGGCGCAGGTGATGCAGGGCTTGCAGGTAGCTATGGCTGTTCAGCAGGTCGACGCAGCTGGGGGGCGCCTCCGGTGCATGTGGCGCCAACTCGGCCAGCGGATATTCCAGGGGCTGCAGGCCATCGTCGGCCAGCTGGTCAATCTCCTCGCGCAGCTGTTGCAGTTGCACCGCGCTGTGCCAGGCTGGTTGACCATCGCGCAACAGATAGAAGTCGATGAGTCGCTGGCGGGCGTCATCGTCTAGGCTAGTTGCAGCAGTGCATTGGTCGATACGACTGGCGAGCGTGAGGCGCAGTTGCTCGCTGGTGAGAGCGGCCCGATCCGTGGCTTGCGCGACCAGTGGCAGGCTGAGCAGTAACACGCTCAGGTAGTATGTATATTTATTGACCAATTCGCTGCTCCAGTCCCTGGCTCAGTATGGCATCCCGTTTGGGGCTGCTACTGGATCAGTATAGGTGTTTGAGGGTGGGGGTTTATGACAGGACGTCGCAGTCATTCGCGTTTTTGAGGTGTTTCGCTCATGTTCGGACGTTTTGGCCGGTGTTGTCTGGCTGGCTTGTGGTTTGTCTGTGCACCGCTTTTGGCGACCGATCTGCCCAAGCCTGCTTTGCAGGCCGAATTGGCACGAGTCGCTCCCGGGTTGAACCCGCAGGCTCTGGAGCACGCCCTGGCTGCCATGCAATGTGCCGTCAACCACGGTGCCACTGCAGCCCGGCGGCTGGCCGTTATCGACTATTCCTTACCGTCGTCGCAGCAACGCCTGTGGATCTTCGATCTGCAGCGCAAGCGTTTGTTGTTGCACGATTTCGTTGCCCATGGGCGTGAGTCAGGGGAGAACATCGCCGAACGCTTTTCCAATGTGCTGGGCAGCCACCAGACCAGTCTGGGGCTGTTTCGCACCGCCGAGAGCTATAACGGCAAGCATGGCTATTCCTTGCGCATGGACGGTCTGGAGCCGGGCATCAATGACCTGGCCCGTGAGCGGGCCATTGTGATTCACGGTGCCGGTTATGCGCACCCGCGCTGGGTGCGCAAGCATGGCCGTCTCGGCCGCAGCCTGGGCTGCCCTGCGGTGCGCCCGGAAGTGGCGCGCATGGTGGTGGACAAGCTCAAGGGCGGGCAGTTTCTCTTCGCCTGGCATGCGGATCAGCGCTGGCTGCAGCATTCGGCTGCATTCAACTGCAGGCCCCAGCAATTGGCCAGCCTACGCTAGAGCGAGGCTCAGCCAACATTCGCCTGGGGCCCACAGACGCGGTTGCGTCCACTCTGTTTGGCCTGGTACAGGCGCTCATCCGCTGCATTGATCAGTTGTTCCAACTGCTCCTGTTGCTCACGGGCGATGACGCCGAAACTGGCGCTTAAGGTCAGACTCGCCCGGGTGTGTTCCAGGCTCAGGCCGGCGAGCGCCTGACGCAGGCGTTCGGCCAGCTGCAGGGCTTCCTGCAGGCGGGTGGCGGGCAACAGCAAGAGAAACTCTTCCCCGCCCCAACGCGCCAGGATGTCGCCTGTGCGGCATTGCTGCGACAGCAGACGGGCGGTGGCGATCAGGCAGTTGTCGCCCACGTCGTGACCATGCTGGTCATTGATGCTCTTGAAGTGATCGAGGTCGAGCATGATCAGCGCCAGCGGTTGCCCATGGCGCAGCGCGGTGCTCCACAGGGCGCTGCCCTGTTCGAGGAAGGCGCGGCGGTTGAGCAGGCCGGTCAGCGGGTCTATGCGTGCCAGGGTTTCGGCCTTGAGCCTGGCCTGCTGGTGCCGGCGCATCTGATAGGCCAGCGCGAGGGCCAGCAAGGTGGCTTCCAGCAGAATGCCGATGTCCACCGCGCGATAGGTCAGGTCGCTGAAGGGGATCACGCCCCATACGGCCAGGTCGGTAATGGCGGTGCCGAACATGCCGCACAGGGTTGCGGTGAGGAAGTAGCGTGCCGCGACACGCCCATGGCGTAGGCTGATCAGGCCCAGTAGCACCATCAGCAGGGTGTAGAGGAAGACACAGGCGAAAGCCAGCCACAGGGCTTGAACATGCCAGTCCCCCGTAACCAGCAGTACCACCGTCAGCAGGCAGAGGCTGGCTGCAGTGTTGATGCCCGATGCCAGGCGCGGGGCATGGCTGTCGAGCTTGAGAAAATGCCGGGCAAAGTGCAGGCCAAGCCAGGCGACAAGGACCATCAGGACCGGGTTGGCCGCGCGCTTGAGAAACAGCGAATCGGGCCAGAGCCAGGCACCGGCGTGGCCGGTATAGGACAGACTGAGCAGAATAAAGGCGCCGAGATAAATCGAGTAATTGAGGTTGTTGCGTTCCCTGAGACCGGCATAGAGCATCAGGTTGTAGGCCATCAGGGCCAGTAAAAACCCATACATGGCCCCGTAACTGTAGTGCGTGCTGGTATACAGCCCGGCCAGGGCCCTGTCGTCGAGCAAGTGGGCGGGAAGAATCATGGGGTCGGCGCTGGTCACCTGCACATAGAGTTCCGTGCGCCCGGGCGGCAGCGTCAGGGGCGCCAGGTAGCCGAGCCCGGGACTGGCTTGCAGGCGCAATGACTGGCCATCTCCGGCTTGTTGCCGGTCAATCACCCGGCCCTCGTGCAGCAGGTAGATATCCAGCCGGTCGAGCCAGGCCATGCCCAGTTGCAGGGTGCGCTGCATGGGCTTTACCGAGGGGTTGTACAGAGGCACGTGCAGCCAGTGAGGAGCAGCGCCAATGCCCAGACGTGGTATGGCGTGCCGGGAGGGCTGAAAGGTGCCGGCCCGCTGGGCGCGGATGGCGTCCTCCAGGCTGATGGCCGTTGGTGTGCGCAGCAGCGTCATCTGCTGGCCGAGGGCGTGTGACGGCGCCGTGACCTCAACCCAGGCTGCAGCCGGCAGGGACAGGGCAAGCAGCCAGGTCAGCCACAGCAGTCGGCACAGGCAGACGTGGTATCCCCTCATGCCGTTACCCTGGGCAGGCCAACGGGGGCGGCGGATAAGGTGCGAGCATCAACGCTGTTCGCTCTGCGGCGTGACACGCAGGACTTCCTCGATGGTGGTCAGCCCCGCAGCGACCTTCTGGGCACCGGACAGGCGCAGGCTGCGCATGCCCTCCTTGAAGGCATGGCGGCGCAGGGCGACCAGGTCGGTGTCGGCGTTGATCAGCGGCTTCATGGCATCGTTGATCAGCATGATTTCATACACCCCGGCGCGGCCGCGGTAGCCGGTGTCGCGGCACTCCAAACAGCCCACGGCGCGGTGGGCCTGGGTCGGCAAGGGGGCGTTCCAGGGCTTGGTCAGGCTCTGCCAGCCGTCTTCATCCAGCTCGGTCGGGGCCTTGCAGTGTGGGCACAGGGTGCGCACCAGGCGCTGGGCCATGACCCCGAGCAGGGTCGACTTGAGCAGGTAGTGCGGCACGCCCAGTTCCAGCAGGCGGGTGATGGCGCTGGGCGCGTCGTTGGTGTGCAGGGTGGAGAGCACCAGGTGCCCGGTCAGGGCGGCCTGGATGGCCATTTCCGCAGTTTCCAGGTCACGGATCTCGCCGACCATGATGATGTCCGGGTCCTGGCGCATCAGGGCGCACACGCCGCTGGCGAAGGTCAGGTCGATATTGTGCTGCACCTGCATCTGGTTGAAGGCGCCCTCGATCATCTCGATCGGGTCCTCGATGGTGCAGACGTTGACCTCGGGCGTGGCCAGCTGCTTGAGGGTGGTGTAGAGGGTGGTGGTCTTGCCCGAGCCGGTAGGACCGGTGACGACGATCATGCCGTGCGGCTTGGCCACCATGTGTTCCCAGAGCGCCTGGTCGTGGCGCGTGAAACCGAGGTCGGCGAAGCTCTTTACCAGCACGTCCGGGTCGAAGATGCGCATCACCATCTTCTCGCCGAAGGTCGTGGGCATCGTCGAGAGCCGCAGCTCGACTTCCTTGCCGTTCGGCGACTTGGTCTTGATGCGGCCGTCCTGCGGCCGGCGGCGCTCGATCACGTCCAGCCGCCCGAGCGCCTTCAGCCGGCTGATCACCGCGCCGAGCACCGGCGTGGGCACCTGGTTGACCAGGTGAAGCACGCTGTCGATGCGAAACCGGATGTTGCTGTTGTCCCGGCGTGGCTCCAGGTGGATGTCGCTGGCGCGCTGGTCGAAGGCGTACTGCAGCAGCCAGTCGACGATCTGCACCACGTGCTGGTCGTTGGCGTCCGGTTCACCCGTGCCGCCCAGTTCGACCAGCTGCTCGAAATTGCCGACCGTGCTCACGGGCGCGGACGCGCGGTTGGTGGCGGCCCCGGCGACCGACCGCGACAACGAGTAGAACTCGTTGAGGTAGCGTCGCACCGCGAGCGGGTTGGCGATGACCCTCTCGAACTCCAGTTTCAGGGTGGGCGCGAGCTCGCGTTCCCATTCGCGCACGACCGGCTGCGAGGTGGCGACGGTGTCGCGCCGGCCCTTGACCGCGACCGGGAGGATGCTGAAGCGCGTCGCATAGGCGTGCTTCATCACTGCGGTGACGCTGGCGGTGTCGATCTTGAGCGGGTCGATACGCAGGTAGGGCAGGCCGACGTGATCCGCCAGCCAGCGCGTGAGACGTTCCATCTCCAGCGGTACCGGTGGATCGGTGACCGACATCAGGCCCTGCTCGGCGACCGTC
>JBFHPI010000190.1:0-6312 GCA_041592855.1 Pseudomonas sp. | reverse complement strand
GACGGTGCTCACCGCGTAGCTGGTGCTGCCGCTGCCATCGGCGCCGTAGCTGCCGCTGAAGGCGCCCGACACATCCACGCTGTCATTCAGCGCCAGGTTGGTTTCGTCCACCTCCAGGCCCACGTCGTATTGCGAGGCCACACTGATCGACGGGCCGTCGTCGCGGAAGGTCAGGAAGCTTCCCAGTGCAAGACTGGCGCTGGCCTGATCACCATCAGCATCGGTCACAGTTGCAACCAGGGAAATGGCGTTACCGGCCACGCTGACTGGGTCGTCCGGATTAGTGCCGTCCGGGTGTTGCAAGGCGCGCAATTGATCGAGCGTGACATTACCTGCAGCATCGACGCTGACGGTAAAGGCTACCAGGCTGGAGTCACCCCCCACCCAACCTTCTACCACATCGCCGTTCATGCCCAGCACGATATCAAGGCCAGTGGCTGCATCTGCAAGGCCACTCGGAGCACCGCTGAGGCTAAACCCGTAACTGAGCGACCCGGCACCGTCTGTACCAAAGACGTGACTAAAGGCGCTGCTGAAATTTGCAGTCGCATCAGTAGCCAGATCGGTTTCATCCACCACAAGACTGGAAAGCTCGGTGTCAACCAACTCAATACTTGGGCCGTCATCACGGAAAGTCAGGAAATTACCCAGCCCAAGGCTGGCGCTGGACTGGTCACCATCGGCATCGGTAATCGTGGCAGTTAGGATAATGGCACTGCCAGTGATGCTGATTGGGTCGTCCGGATTGCTGCCATCTGGATGTTGCAGAGCGCGCAATTGGTCAAGGGTGACATTACCGGCGCCATCGACGCTGACGGTAAAAGCGACCAGGCTGGAATCCCCTCCAACCCAACCTTCCACCACGCCACCATTCATGCCCAATACGATATCCAGGCCAGTGGCCATATCAATCAAACCACTGGGCTCGCCGCTGACACTGAGCGCATAACTCAACGAGCCAGCACCGTCTGCACCAAAGGCGGCAGTGAATGCGCCGCTAAAATCGGCAGAGGCATCAACAGCAAGGTCCGTTTCATCCACCACCAGGGTGGTCAGCTCAGTATTCGCCAGTTCGATATCCGGGCCATCGTCATAAACAACAATATTTAACGATACCGTTGGCGAAACATCCCCGTCAGTATCAAAAACCCTGACCAAAAAGCCTTCGCCTACCTGATCCCCAGCGCCGGTGGCACTGGGATTGCTGTGATCCAACGTGTTGGCGTTGAGGGTATAGACCCAGTTACCGAAAGCATCGAACTGCAGGGTGCCGTAAAGGCCGACCACCGTTCCACCGCCCAGCACATTGACCCACACCCCATCGGCACCCTGGACTTCCAAACTTGAGACGCCATCTGGCGAGTTGATGAATAAAGAGCCATAGGTGAACTCTGCATCACTAGCGGGATTACTCCCGTTGGATAAAGCAGCCTCATCTACCACGCCCGGCCCTGCGACTACGCCAGGCTGCTGGCCGTTATCACCAGGAGGGCCATCGAAGTAAATGACCGAAACTTCGGGTGTAGAGTCAGGCGCTTCAGGTACGGGTTCGGGTTCAGGGATAACGGCTGGATCCGGATCTGGAAACTCCGGCCCACTGCTCAGCCCCTCGGTCGGGAAACCGATGACAGGATCCAGCGCACCGCCGGTTTCATCCAGCAGCACAAAAGAGTGACCGCCACCTGCACCACCGGCACCACCACCAGCGCCGGGACCGGCAGCAGTGGCTTCACCTTCCAGGGTTGGGTCTACACCCGCTTCGATTGCGGCTTGCAGCCGCTCGACATCCGTCAGGTCACTGTCGCTAGGAGCGGCTGGAGCAGTATCGGCAGCCGGCGCCTGTGAGTCGGGTCGGTAGGCAAGCATCTGTTCGCTAAGGGTCAGACTGCTATCACGCCCCAGGGTCAACTGCTGGCCATTGGTCATCGCAACCGCAATAGCGCCGGAAGCTCCGGTAACGATCTGCTCGCCGGCGAACACACGATCGCCTTCGGTCAAAGGTCGACGCGTTCCATCGCTCGCTACTGCATAGACTTCGCCGACGACCTGACTGACGACACCAATTAAAGTAGCCATGATTCCTTCCTCACTGCAGTAGTCGGGGATTCCGACAACTATTTCAAATAAGGCCTGAGCACCTGAGTGAGACTGGCAAGAATTCAACTGAGCAACAAAAACGACATACCCCGGCAAGGAGTGCGACAAAAAAATGCCGCTTCAATTTGTGCCGTACTACGCTCGTAAAAACACCCCGCCCTTATGCTCGACCACCTGCACTGAAACTGTATTTCTTTCATGACCCCGCAAACGCGGGACTTCTGGGTAGAACAATGTGCTGCTTTTCAGTATCTGCATAAGATTTTTTCCTCATAACCTGTGTAATCAATTTTTCTAAGCTACAACTAAGGGTGATCTTGGCTGTGATGTTAGACCCTCGGACAAGCCACCCCCTCTGATAAGCCATTATTTTGGCGCCCGGATTTAGAACATCGAAAAGGAGTGTCATCAGATGCGCGCACTTAACCCTCTTTGGGCCAGCATTGCCTTGGCCATGGCATGCACACAGGTGCAGGCCATGAATCTCTCGGAAGCGATTCAGAGCACTCTGGATAACCATCCTGAAGTGCATGCTGGCGTGAACAACCGGCTCTCTTCCGATGAAGAGGTGAAAATCGCCAAGGGCGGATACCTGCCCACGGTCGACCTGCTCGTGGGTTATGGCCGGGAGTACACCGATAGCCCCAGTACCCGCGGAGTAGATAGTCACAACACCGAGACTCTGACCTATGGCACCTCGGAGCTGCGTCTGCGGCAGATGCTGTTCGACGGATTCAATACGCCCAATGAGGTGGCGCGTACCCAGGCCGTGGTGAACTCACGCGCCTACCGCCTGCTCGGCACTTCTGAAAGTCTGGCGCTGCGCACCGTGGAGGTTTACCTGGATGTACTGAAGCGCCGGGAAATGCTCGAACTGGCACGCAACAACCTGCAGGCCCATCAACGTATCAATGATCAGATCGGTCTACGTAGCCAGCAGGGGGTAGGCAGCACGGCTGACCTCGACCAGTCCGAAGCCCGCCTGGCCTTGGCACAGAACAACTTCTACACCGAACAGGTCAACCTGGCGGACGCTGAAGCCAACTTCTTCAGTGCCGTAGGGCGCATGCCCAATGAGCTGGAGTCGCCGGCCTCGGTCAAGGGCACGCTGCCGGAAACCCTGGATAGCGCACGCACGATGGTCATGGAGAACAACCCCTTCCTCAAGTCGGCGCAATCCGATGTCCACGCGGCCGAGAAACAGTATGAAGTGGCCAAGTCGCCCTTCTACCCCCGCCTTGATCTTGAGCTGGCAGCCAATGCCAACGACAACACCCAAGGGATCGGCGGCCATGACAACAGTTGGCGGGCCGCCGTGGTGATGAACTACAACCTGTTCAACGGCATGCGCGACAAGGCCCGACTGCAGGGGGCTGCGCACCAGATCAACGAGTCCATGGATATCCGCAACAATGCCCTGCGGGTACTCAACGAGAACCTCGCGCTGGCCTGGAACGCCATGGAAAACGCCAGCCAGCAGACCCCCACCGCCCGTGACTATGCCGACTACACCGCGCGCGTACGGGAGGCCTATCAGCAGCAGTTCAGCCTTGGCCAGCGCACCCTGCTCGATCTGCTCGACAGTGAAAACGAACTCTTCACCGCCAACCGGCGCTACACCGAGGTTCGTTTTCTCGAAGAGTTCTCCATGTACCGGGTGATTGCCGCCATGGGCGAATTGCTGCGCCAGCAGCAGGTCGTTGTACCGGCCGAAGCGGTGGCCCTGACCGAGGTGAAGAGCGAGGCGCGTCTGCCTGCCATGAAGTAACCGTTAGGAGTAGTAGACCTTGACCACCATGGAGCGGCCAGGGTCATCCAGCGATCCGCGTCTGAGTCATGACGACCCGCTGCTCGATGGCCTCTTGATCCTGTGCAAGCTCCACGGCTGCTCGGCCAGCCGTGGCAGCCTGAGTGCAGGCCTACCCATTCCCGAACAGTGCCTGAGCCCCTAATTGCTGCCCCGCGCAGCAGCTCGGGCGGGCTTGCAAGGGCGCCTACTGCGCCGCGAACTGGCCAGTATTTCCGCTCTCAACTTGCCGGTTCTGTTGCTCCTGAAGGATGGCCGCAGTGCCGTGCTGCGCCAATGGGGCCCGAAGAACCAGGCACAAATACTGCCCTGCGAGGCCGATGGTGGTGCGCAGTGGGTTACCCGAGAGCAGCTGGCCAGCGAATACAGCGGCCAGGCTTTCTTTGCCCGCCCCCGACATGAACTGGAAGAAACCCGCACCCCACTTGTCCCACGTATAGAAGCCTGGTTCCGGGACACCCTGAAACTGTCACGCTGGCTCTACACCGACGCCTTGCTGGCCAGCCTACTGATCAACCTGCTGGGCCTGATGGTGCCGCTGTTCGTGATGCAGACCTATGATCGGGTCGTGCCCAATCAGGCCACAGCCACGCTCTGGGTATTGGCTATCGGCCTGTTTATCGCCATGGGTTTTGAGCTGCTACTCAAAATCCTGCGCGCTCACTTGCTCGACACCGCCGGCAAGAAAACCGATGTCGTGCTCTCTGCCACGCTTTTCGAGCGCATCACTGGCATGTCGATGAAGGCGCGCCCTGCCACAGTCGGCGGCTTTGCCCAGAGCATTCATGATTTTCAAGGACTGCGCGAATTTCTTACTGCGGTGACCCTGACCAGCCTGATCGACTTGCCCTTTTCCTTCCTGATGATTGCGGTGATCTGGCTGATCGGTGATTGGCTGGTCCTGATCCCCCTGCTGGCGTTTCCCATCACCGCCCTATACGCCTTTGTCATCCAGACACGTCTGCGCAATACCGTGGAAAAAAGCCTGCAATTGGCCTCTCAGCGCCAGGCCCTGTTGATCGAAACCCTAAGTGGCCTGGAAACCCTGAAAGCCTGCAGCGCTGAAAGCGAGCGTCAACACCAGTGGGAAAAAACTCACGGAGCCCTCACCCGCCTGGATATCCATGCCCGCTCCCTGGCAGCCATGGCCACCAACGGTACGCAGTTTTTCCAGCAGTTCGCCGGCATGGCCACCATAGTCGCCGGAGTCTACAGCATCATCGCCGGCAACCTGAGCGTCGGCGCCCTGGTCGCCTGCTACATGCTCGGCAGCCGTATTCTTGCGCCACTGGGACAGATTGCCGGCTTGATCACCCGCTACCAGCAAGCGCGCCTGACCATGACCAGCACCGATGCTCTGATGGCGCTGCCCCAGGAGCGCCAGGCCAAGCAACGCCCACTGGATAGAACCCAACTGCAGGGCGCACTGGAACTGCGCCAGGTCACCTTCAGCTATCCGGGCCAGAGCAGCCCGGCCCTGGCCAATGTCAGCCTGCGCCTGAATGCAGGTGAACGAGTTGGCATCATCGGCCGAAATGGCTCGGGGAAAAGCACCCTGGCCCGCCTGTTGATGGCCTTTTATAGCGCCGACGAGGGGCAGATCCTGCTCGACAATATCGACCTGCGTCAGCTCGATGTCGCCGACCTACGTCACCAGATCGGCTATGTGGCCCATGACCTGCCCCTGCTGGCCGGCAGCCTGCGCGACAACCTGACCCTGGGGGCTCGCTATGTCAGCGACGCCCGTATGCTGGAAGTGGCGGAAATGACCGGCGTGGTCGATCTCGCCCGACAACATCCGCAGGGCTTCGACCGCCCGGTCGGTGAGCGTGGCCAGTTGCTCTCAAGCGGTCAACGCCAGGCCGTACTGCTGGCCCGCTCCTTGCTGCTCGACCCGCCCATTCTGGTACTCGATGAGCCCACCAGCTCAATGGACAACACCAGCGAAGATATCCTGCGCACCCGCTTGCAGGCCTGCGCCCAGGGCAAGACCCTGCTGCTGATCACCCACCGTGCCTCCATGCTCAGTCTGGTTGAACGCCTAATCGTCCTGGAGAACGGCCATATCGTCGCCGACGGTCCGAAAGAGGCGGTTATCGAAGCCCTGCGCAAAGGCCGTGTCGGCCCGGCGGCCGTTTAGGGAGCCATGCCATGAGCCCGTCAATCAGCCAGTTATTGCACAACCTGCGCGAGCACAAGCAGGACCTCGAATTCATGCCGGAGGTCGACGGCGCCATTCTGGAGGATTCCCCCTGGTTTACCCGCGTGACGGTCTGGGCCGTAAGCGCCTGCCTGATCGCCGCGCTGCTATGGGCCCATTTCGCCGTCCTGGAGGAAGTAACCACCGGCGAGGGCAAGGCCATTCCCTCCAGCAAGGTACAGGTCATCCAGAACCTGGAAGGCGGTAT
>JBFHPI010000189.1:0-6377 GCA_041592855.1 Pseudomonas sp. | reverse complement strand
CTGCAGGCGTTCTTCGCTGGCATTGGCGCTGTCACTGCGGGCTGCAGGTCTGCTGGCCAGCAGGCTGTGCAGGTCGGTTTCTTCACCCAGCAGGTGCATATAGCGCTCTTCACGCTGGCCGCTCTGGCGCTCCAGTTGCACAACCAGGCCCCGGGCGATCAGGCGTTCGAGTTGGTGCTGGACTTCCTCCACGTCCTCGAAATCGTGCATGCGGTTACTGCGGGTCAGCAGCTCATTGAGGGTCTGCGGGCCGCGTAACAGCAGCAGGCCCAGCAATACAGTCTGCGGCTTGACCAGTTCCAGCTGCTTGTCGCAGCGCTGCTCCCAGCGGTCGGCGCGGCTGCCCATCACCAGGCGCGCCAGGCCGCGGCCTTCGAGGCTGCGCAGGTAGCGGCCGATCTCGCCGGTCTCCAGGTTCATCAACGGCTCGCGGCTGGTCTTCTGGTTGCTGGCCAGTTGCAGGGCATTGAGGGTCAGGGGATAGCTTTCCGGGGTGGTCAGCTGTTTTTCGATCAGGCAGCCGAGCAGGCGCACTTCGATGGCGTGCAGCGGGGTTTCGCCAACCAGGGGGGAGGGGCTATAGGGCATGGGGCGTTCCAGGCAGTGGCAAGTGCCTTCTAGCCTAGCGTCATATGACCTTGGCTGACAGCCTGGAGGCGTTATCACTGGTGTGGCCGCGGCTTGTCTTGACCCTAAGCGGGGTGGAGCGCAACGTGCGTGCAGTTAGTGTTTTGATCAGGGGGAAAGCATGACAGCTACAGAGCACAAGAAAGTCGCATTGGTGATCGGCGCCGGTGATGCCACCGGTGGCGCCATTGCCCGCCGTTTTGCCCGCGAGGGCTATGTGGCCTGTGTCACCCGGCGCAGCCTGGACAAGTTGCAGCCGTTGCTCGACAGCATTCACGGGGAAGGCGGCGAGGCCCATGGTTTTGCTTCGGATGCGCGCAAGGAAGAGCAGGTGGCCGAGCTGGTGGAGCAGATCGAACGGGATATCGGGCCGATCGAGGTGATGGTCTTCAATATCGGCGCCAATGTGCCCTGCAGCATCCTCGACGAAACTGCGCGCAAATACTTCAAGATCTGGGAGATGGCCTGCTTTGCCGGTTTTCTCACCAGCCAGGCGGTGGCCAAGCGCATGGTCACCCGTGGTCGTGGCACTATCCTGTTTACCGGTGCCACCGCCGGGCTGCGCGGCGCCGCAGGCTTTGCCGCCTTTGCCGGGGCCAAGCACGGCATTCGCGCCCTGGCCCAGAGCATGGCGCGGGAGCTCGGGCCGTTGAATGTGCATGTGGCCCATGTGGTGGTGGATGGCGCCATCGACACCGCGTTTATCCGTGACAGCTTCCCCGAGCTCTATGCCAGGAAGGACCAGGACGGCATCCTCGATCCCGAGCATATTGCCGACAACTACTGGTACCTGCACAGCCAGCCCCGGGATGCCTGGACCTTCGAGCTGGACCTGCGGCCCTGGATGGAGCGCTGGTAAGCGCCCGCGCCTTTCTCCTTATTCGAGCGAATGATATGAGCAAGACAGTGGAGTTCTTCTTCGACCTGGGCAGCCCGGCCTCCTATCTGGCTTATACCCAGCTGCCAGGTCTATGCCGCGAAACCGGCGCCACCCTGGTCTACCGACCCATGTTGCTGGGCGCCGTGTTCCAGGCCACCGGCAATGCCTCGCCGGCCATGATCCCGGCCAAGGGCCGCTATATGCTGCGCGACCTGGGGCGCTTTGCCGAGCGTTACGGTGTGCCGCTGCGCTTCAGCCCTTATTTTCCCCTCAATACCCTGGGCCTGATGCGCCTGCTGGTGGCGGCGCAGTTGCAGCAGCCGGAGAGTTTCGAGGCGCTGGTACAGGCGCTGTTTGCGGCCATCTGGGTCGATGGGCTGAACCTGGGTGATCCGCTCAAGGTGGCCGAGGTCCTGCGTCAGGCCGGTTTCGACGCCGAGGCTCTGCTGGCGCAATGCGCCGAGCCGGCGGTGAAGAATGCGCTCAAGGCGAGCACCGACGAAGCGGTGGCGCGCGGGGTGTTTGGCGCGCCGTCGATCTTTGTCGACGGCGAGCTGTACTTCGGTCAGGATCGCCTGGATTTTGTCCGCGAGGCCCTGCGTCGTTGAAGTGGATAGGGAACTTGCCCCGGATTGCGCCGAGGCTTATCTGGGCTACCCGTCATCTGCTGTAGCCCGGAGAAGCGCAGCGAAGTCCGGGCAGAGATGGCCTGAATAGCGCGTTTATTGGCGGATGGCTGCGGCCATCCGCCCTAACTGATGCGCCCGGATTTAATGCCAGCTACGGCCATGATCCAGCTTCTGATCCACCAGCCATTTGCCATGGGCCAGTGAGGCCTTCTGGGCCTTTTCCAGGTCGGCCAGGAAGGCGCACTCCAGAGGCAGGGCCAGGCGCCGGCTGGTGTGCCCGTCCGGGTCGGTGATATGGCAGCCGCCGGCCCAGGGGGTGGGGATGCCGGGGTGTTCCATGATATCGGTGCTGATGCTGTGGTCGCGATGGACGCAGTGCAGAGTGGTCATGGGCTTACCCTCCTCGTGGGGCTGTGCTGGCCTCGGCGGGTCGTTTGCCTGCCGAGGTCAGGCCAGCCGGTTGTGACTTCTTCCACCATAGCCCAGCTCACAGACTGTGTGGCGTGGGCCGACAAACGTGCAGGGCCAGCACAAACCAGCCCTGCAGCGGGCAGCGGGGATCAGCCTTGCTCGCCCAGTTGCTCGACCTTGGCCTTGGGCTTGGGTGCAAAGCGCGCGGCCAGGTTCATGGAAAGGGTCACCAGACGTTGATAGAGGGCCGGCAACAGGCGTTGCATGCCATCCAGGGCATAGGCGTCCGGGCCGATCAGGATGCGCCGCTTGTTGCCCAGCACACCGTTGATGATCACCTGCGCCGCCTTCTCCGGGGTGGTGCGCAGCAGCTGGTCGTTGAACTGCTGGCGCGCCTGTTCGGCAGCCTGGCCGGTGACTTTAGCCAGGCTGTCGTTCATCCGTGCGGTCTTGGCGATATTGGTCTTGATCCCGCCGGGGTGCACGCAGCTGGCCGAAACGCCGCAATCGGCCATATCCAGTTCCTGACGCAGCGACTCGGTAAAGCCACGCACGGCGAACTTGCTGGCGTTGTAGGCGCTCATGCCCGGTTGGGCAAACAGGCCGAAGACGCTGGAGACATTGACGATATGCCCCTGGCCACTGCTCTTGATATGCGGCAGGAAGGCCTTGGTGCCGTTGACCACGCCCCAGAAGTTGATATTCATGATCCACTCGTAGTCGGCGTAGTCGTTGCCCTCCACCGTGCCGCCCTGGGCGACACCGGCGTTGTTGAAGATGGCATTGACCCGGCCATGCTCGGCCACCACCTGCTCGGCCCAGGCGTGCACGGCTTCGCGGTCGGCGACATTGACCAGCGCCTCGCTGACCTGCACCCCCAGCTTGCGCGCCTGGGCCGCCGTCTCGGCCAGGCCCTCGGCGTTCACATCGGACAGCGCCAGCTGACAACCCTGGCGCGCCAGGCCATAGGCCAGGGCGCGGCCGATACCGGAACCGGCGCCGGTGATGGCGGCCACCTTGTTTTCAAAGGACTTCATGCGTTTACCTCCTGAGCGCTGAAACTGACGGCGTTGCTTTGTGCCGGGTGAGCCGCCTGTCGGCGGCTGAAATGATAGGCGGCCGGGTCGAAGGTACGGGTGAGCAGGCGAAAGCGCCAGGTAAAGCCCGGCCACACCGTGCAGTTACGCCCGCTGACCGGATGTAGGTACCAGCTCATGCAGCCACCGGCATTCCACACGGTATTACCCAGGCTGCCCTGCAGCTTGCCGTTGAACCTGTCCTGCACCGCCTGCTTGACCTCCAGGCTCTGCAGTTGCTGCTGCTCAGCCAGTTTCAGCGCGCCGAGCACATAGTGGATCTGCGACTCGATCATATAGACCATGGAGTTGTGCCCCAGGCCGGTGTTCGGCCCCATCAGGAAGAACAGGTTGGGGAAGCCGGCCGTCAGGGTGCCCTTGTAGGCCTGGGGGCCTTCCGGCCAGGTGTCGAGCAGATCGACGCCGCCACGGCCGAAGACCACGCCACGTGGCAACGGGTCGCTGGGGGTAAAGCCGGTGCCGAAGATGATGGCATCCACCTCACGCTCCTGGCCGTCGACGCTGCGGATACTGCCGGCGCGAATTTCGGCGATGCCGTCGGTGATCAGGTCGACGTTGTCCTGGGTCAGGGCCGGGTAGTAGTCGTTGCTGATCAGCACCCGCTTGCAGCCCATCAGGTAGTCCGGAGTGACCTTGGCGCGCAGCACCGGGTCCTTGATCTGCTTGTTGATGTACCACTTGCCGACCTTCTGCGCGAGGGTCATCACCTTGGGCAGCATGGCAAAGCCGATCACCCGGCTTTCCAGCAGGGCATAGATGGCGCCGCGCCAGAGCTTCTGCAGCAGCGGGAAACGCTGGAAGCGATTGCGCTCGCGTTCGCTGATGGCGCGGTCCGGCTTGGGCATGATCCAGGGTGCGGTGCGCTGGTACAGGTCCAGGCGCGCCACCTGTTTCTGGATCTGCGGCACGAACTGGATGGCCGAGGCGCCGGTGCCGATCACCGCCACGCGCTTGCCGGCGAGGTCGTAGTCATGGTCCCACTGCTGGGAGTGGAACACCTTGCCCTTGAACTTCTCCAGGCCCTTGAGCTTGGGGATTGAGGGGGTGGACAGGGCGCCCATGCCGGACACCACGAACTGGGCGCTGTAGCGGTTGCCGGCGGCGTCCTCGATCTGCCACAGCTCCTGCTGTTCATCCCAGGCGATACGGGCGATTTCGCAGCCGAGCAGGGTGTGGTTCTGCAGCCGGTACTTTTCCCAGCAGCCTTCCAGGTAGCCCTTGATCTCGGCCTGCTGGGCGAACATGCGCGTCCAGTTCGGATTGGGTGCAAAGGAGAAGGAATACAGGTGCGATTGCACGTCGCAAGCACAGCCTGGATAGTTGTTGACCCGCCAGGTGCCGCCAACACCGGCTTCCTTCTCGAACACCAGGAAGTCGTGTTCGCCTTGCTGCTTGAGGCGGATGGCCATGCCCAGGCCGGAAAAACCGCTGCCGATAATGGCAACCTTGCAGTGGCGCACAGCACCAGGGGGAGAGACGGGGGCGTTCATGGCCAGGCTCCTGTTATGGTTATTGTTGGCGTATACAGCTGTATACCAAAGTAGACAGTTGTATACTTGCCGGCAAGTCTGTCTTTCATTAACCAACTTTTAGGTAGGGTTTTGCATGTCCCTCGATCCCTCCGAGCTTGCCCAGGCCGATGCCCCGGGCAAACGCCTGCTGCTGGAAGCCGCGCTGCGCCTGACGTCGAGCAGCCGCAGTCTGAGCAGCCTGGGCCTGCGCGAGCTGGCCCGGGAGGCGGGGCTCAACCCCAATACCTTCTACCGCCATTTCAAGGATGTGGAGGACCTGGGCCTGACCGTGATTCGACAGATTGCCAGCCAGCTGCGCCAGCCCCTGCGCGACCTGCGTCGCGAGGCGGCCGAGCGGGCGGTGCAGGTTGAGGGGGCGCCCCCCGCGCAACTCTTTGGCATCGACCTGGCCCGGGGGCGGCGGGTCTGCCATGAAACCGTGCAGCTGTTTTTCGCTTTTGTCGCGGCCAATGCCGAGTCCTTTATCCTCGGCGTGCGCGAGTTGCATGGTGCCTCGCCGGTGCTGCGCAGCGCACTGCAGGAGGTGATGAATGAGTTCGCCGAGGACATGGCCGAGGACATCATTGCCTTCAAGCTGCTGCCGGAGATGGTCGCCCCGCCGGTGGTGCGCCAACTCTCCGGGCTGATCAGCCGCAGCCTGTTCCAGCAGTCCCTGGACTATATCGGCCAGCCCGAGCGGCGCGGCGCCATCGTTGCCCTGGCCGAGGAGCAGATCGTTATGCTGTTTACCGGGGCCAGTGTGCTGCAGGGGCTGGGGCAGTTGCAGCTGCCGGTGGTGTGCGCTCCGGCCGGTGCTGAGACAAATCAATAAGCGCGTCATCTGCTGGCGTTATTCTTTAGCGGCATAATGCTTGCGTGCTTTTTCCTCGCCATGCCCGCCGATAAGGACCCGCCATGATCGAAGCCACCTGGATTGCTTTTGCCTTTGTGATGGGCCTGGTGGCGCGCGGTATAGGTTTGCCCCCCCTGGTGGGATATCTGGCCGCCGGTTTTGCCCTGGCCGGCCTGGGCGACCAGATCGGTATCGGTCCTCGCGACAGTGTGGCACTGGAGCACATTGCCCATCTTGGTGTGCTGCTGTTGCTGTTTACCGTCGGCCTCAAACTCAAGATCAAGAATCTGGTTCGCCCGGAAGTCATCGGCGGCAGCCTGCTGCACTTTGGCCTCTCCAGCGCCTTGTTCCTCCCCGCGTTCATGTTCT
>JBFHPI010000188.1:0-6378 GCA_041592855.1 Pseudomonas sp. | reverse complement strand
GGCTTAATGTCCTTGTTGCCATTTGCTCCCTAAGCGCACACTGCATCCATAGCTTAGCGAGACCGCCCCATGGATGCCCTGAAGACCATCGCCTGCCTGCTGTACCCCGATGTCATGAGCCTGGACCTAAGTGGTCCGTTGCAGGTGTTCGCCTCGGCCAATGACGAGCGCCAGCGCCAAGGCTTGCCGGCCTGCTACCGTCTGCTGGTGCTGGGCCAGCAAGCAGGCCCTGTCGCCACCTCGGCGGGTTTCCAACTGCTGGCCGAACAGGCCTGGAACGAGGTGGCAGCCGCCGAGATCGACACCCTGCTGATCCCCGGCGGGCGAGGCAGCCCAATGCGAGAACGCCGAACTCCTGAGCTGGCTGGGCGCTGCCGCCCCCCAGATCAGACGCCTCGGTTCGGTCTGCTCCGGCGCGCTGATTCTCGCCGCCGCCGGCCTGCTCGATGGGCGCCGCGTGACGACCCATTGGGCCGATGTGGAGCGCCTGCGTACACGCCACCCGCAGGTCGAGATAGCCGACGACTGTCTGCACACCTATGACCCGCAGGATGCCCAGGGCAACGGGCATATCTTTACCTCGGCCGGCGTCACGGCCGGCATCGACCTGGCACTGGCGCTGGTCGAAGCCGATCTGGGACGGCCCATCGCCCTGGCGGTGGCCAGGCGCCTGGTGATGTTCCTGCGCCGGCCCGGTGGGCAGGCGCAGTTCAGCGCCCTGCTGACCCCGGAACCCAGCCGCGTACCGCGCCTGACCGCCCTGCTCGAATGGATTCCCCTGCACCTGGGCGAGGATCTGTCCCTGCAGGCACTGGCCGAGCAGGCCAATATGACCCCGCGCACCTTGTCGCGGGTATTTGTCCAGGAACTGGGCATGGGGCCGGGCCGCTATGTCGAACGCATCCGCCTGCAGACCGCGCGCACCCTGCTGCAAAGCGCCCAGGTCTCGATCGCCACGGTGGCGCGGCTAAGTGGCTTCAGCCATGCGGAAAACCTGCGCCGCAGCTTTCACAAGCACCTGGGCATCAGCCCCCAGGAATACAGCCAGCGTTTCGCCTGAGCCCGAATCAAGGAGCCCGCCATGCTGCAACTGCGCCCAAACTGTGAATGCTGCGATCGCGACCTGCCTGGCGATTCGCCAGATGCGCTGATCTGCTCATTCGAATGCACCTTCTGCAGTGACTGCGCCAGCGAGCGCCTGCAGGGCCTCTGCCCAAACTGCGGCGGCGAACTGCTGAGTCGGCCGCGCCGCCCGACCGACAAGCTGCTGCGCTGCCCTGGCTCCAGCGAGCGGGTCCTCAAGCCCGCCGGCTGCGCCAGCAAGCCTTGACCATCACCCACCATCGAGCCCGGCCCCATGTTGCTATTAACCAATCCCTCGATCCGCCTGTTATTTGCCGGCCAGGCGCTGTACTGGTCCTGCTCGATGATCGGCATCACCCTGACCGCACTGGTGGGCCTGCAACTGGCCCCGCTCAATAGCCTGGCCACCTTGCCACTGGGCTTGTGGATGCTGGGCAACCTATTCACCGTCCAGCCCCTATCGCTGTTTATGCAGCGTCATGGCCGCCGTCCCGGCTTGCTGCTCGGCGCCGGTGCCGGGGTGCTGGGCGGTCTGCTGAGCGCCCTGGGCGTGTGGCTGGGCGACTTTTTGCTGTTCTGCCTGGGCGCCCTGCCCATAGGCGTCTATCAAGCCTCGGCGATGTACTACCGCTTTGCCGCGCTGGAAGCTGTTGCTGTGACTGAAAAAGGCCGCGCCAGCGCCTATGTGATTGGCGGCGGGGTAATGGCGGCCCTGCTGGTGCCAAGCCTGCTGCTGTGGGCTGGAGACCTGCTGGGCAGCCCCTTTGTCGGCGCCTACCTGCTGATCGCGGCCCTCGCCCTGCTGGCCCTGATACTGCTGAGCAGGTTGCGTGAAGGTGCTGCACCGCCCAGGGCCAAGACCGGCCTCAAGGAATTGCGCCATCTCCTGGGCAACCCGGTAATACGTGCGGCCATCGCCACCACTGCGGTGGGCAATGGGCTGATGGTCCTGGTGATGAATGCCACGCCCCTGGCCATGAATTTCTGCGGCTTTGCCCTGGAAAGCAGCGCCCAGGTGATCCAATGGCACATGCTTGGCATGTTTCTCCCCGCCTTCCTTGCCGGCCCGCTGGTCGATCGCCTGGGCAGCCGCCGGGTCGCCCTACTGGGCGGGGTGATACTGCTGGGCAGCGCCACTGTCGCCCTCAGTGGCCTCCAGCAACTGCACTTTCTATTGAGTTCGCTGCTGCTCGGCTTGGGCTGGAACCTGATGCTGGTCGCCGGCACCACGCTGCTGGCCGAAGGTCATGACGAAACCCAGCGCGGTCAGGCCCAAGGCCTGATGGAGCTGATCAATGGCATGCTGGCTGCAGGGGCCGCGTTCGGCGCGGGGGTACTGATCAGCGGCCTGGGCTGGAGTGCGCTCAATCTGGTTATCCTGCCCCTGGTGGGCCTGGCCCTGCTGATGCTTGTGCCGGCCAGACGCAGCCTGCTGCCCTGCGCCGAAAGGTAAAGCCCAGGCACTAAAAAGGCGACCTGATGGTCGCCTTCTATTCCAGTCCGATGCCTTAGTAGTAGGCATTTTCCTTGTTGCTGTGGTCGGTCACATCACGCACGCCCTTGAGCTCGGGGATACGCTCAAGCAAGGTCTTTTCAATGCCTTCCTTGAGGGTGTAATCGGCCTGGCCACAGCCCTGGCAACCACCGCCGAACTTCAGCACGGCAATCCCGTCCTCGATCACGTCGATCAGACTGACCTGACCGCCATGACTGGCCAGGCCGGGGTTGATCTCGGTCTGCAGGTAGTAATTGATGCGTTCGTTGATCGGGCTGTCTTCGTTGACCATCGGCACCTTGGCGTTCGGGGCCTTGATGGTCAGCTGGCCGCCCATGCGGTCGGTGGCGTAATCGACCACGGCATCTTCCAGGAAAGGCTCGCTCACCGCATCGATCCAGGCGGTAAAACTGGCCAGCCCCAGGGCGGTGTCTTCCGGCTTCTGCTCGCCCGGCTTGCAGTAGGCGATGCAGGTTTCCGCGTATTGGGTGCCCGGCTGGGTGATAAATACGCGGATGCCGATGCCCGGGGTGTTCTGCTTGCTCAGCAGATCAGCCAGGTAATCGTGGGCCGCGTCGGTAATGGTAATGGCGCTCATGGCAACTCCTCGCAAACATGGGCGCAGTGTACGCCACTGCGCCGCCGCGGGCAAAGTCCTAGTAATTTAGTAAGGCAATAGCGCATCACAGGTTCTGATAGCGATTCATATCCAAAACCCCTGCTTCCAGGGGCTCGGTTTCACGGATATAGGCCGACAGGTCGTGGAAATAGGCCCAGAAGTCGGGGTGGCTGCGTCTGATACCCCAGCGCTCGACCACTTTTTCAAATGCGTCGGCATTTCGGGCCTGCTCCAGTGCGGCGACAAACTCGGGTACGGCCTCGGCACTCAGGTTGAAGAGAAAGTTCGGGTAGCTGGTCAGTACCCCGGGATAGACCGTCAGGGTATCCAGCCCCGGCTGGTAGCGCAGCGCCTCGCCATACATAAAGGCCACGTTGCTGTGGGCGCGGTTGCGCAGCAGGCTGTAGACCTCACGCCGGCCATCGGCCAGTTCGATACGCAGCAGCGTGGCCTCGGGCAGTTGCTGTATCACCTTGAGCGCAGCGGCCGGTTTGGCCCCCAAACGGCTCAACGCTTGCTCGGCGCGCTGCAGATCGGGATCAATCCCTGGCCGATGGCAATGAGCACCACTGCAGCGATTGATCGGGTCTGGCCGTGCATTGAGGCTGCCATAACGCTCCAGCAGCCTGGAAAGAAAGTCCCGCTTGGGATCGCTGGCGGCCAGGCGCAGGGCCGTGGGGGTCTGGTGGTCGATGCTTTCATAATCCAGCCACAGCTTCAGCTTGCCGCTGTGCTGATACCAGTCACTGAGATAGGCCTTGCGACTGTCCGCCGGCATCAGGCGCAGGAAGTTAACCTCGGCACCATTGCGGATCAGGTCGAAATACAGGCGGGTCTGGGCCTGGTGGGAGACATTGCCGAACACATCGAAATTCACCACCAGCTGATAGTAGGTGCGCTCCAGCAGCGGATAGTCCATCCACCACAGGGTCTGCGGCATTTCACCGATCAGGCCTTTGCGCACCGAGGCACTGTCATGCTGGCGGAAGATCGTCAGCAGGGCGTTGTCGTTACCGGCCCAGATATGCGACCAGCTTGGCTGGGGGGCTTCGGCATAACGCTGCTTGCGCAATGCTTCGTACTGGTTGCGTTTATTGCGGTAGTTGCGCCAGAGCAGGGGCAGATCAATGATCTCGTCGATCTGCCCGGGCATGGCCAGCAGCGGCGTGGCCTGCTGGCGATAGTCCCGGTCCCTGATATAGAGGTCCTTTTCGGGGGACTGGAAGATCACCCAGAAGTTATCGCGGATCACGTCCGTGGCGATCTGCCCGCGACACACCGGCCCGCGGATAAAGGTGCGCACGAAATACTCGGCGTTATCCAGCATAAATTGATAGCGCGCCTGGGCCGGTATCGCGGCGAAGGTTTCGAAGGGATTGGCCCGCCGCTGCACGCCATAGCCCGGCAGCGCATCCACCTGCCAGTCGCCGGCAAAAAACAGCTCGCGCACCCGTGCCAGCTTCCTGGCACTGAGTCCATAGGTGATATGGGTCTTGTGCACGATCACCCCCTGCACGGGGCGCAGGCGGTAGTAGAACTGGCTGCCCGGATCATCATTCGGCCTGCGTGTGGCGATGACGTCCACCGGCTCTCCGCTGGGGGTGCGTGAACGCACCAGCTGGAAGAAATGCCCGGTTTCACCCTCGTCAAAATACAGATGGGCGAGAAACAGGTGCTCATACAGCCAGCGTGCCACCAGCGCCTCACGGGCCCCGGGCGCATTGAACAGAGCCTCCCAGGTGGCGATCTGGTTACGTTCACCGATACTGGGCACCAGATTTTGCTGATCCAGCGGCGCTCCCTGGGCCAGCCAGCGTTGCAGGGTGTCGTAATCCGCAGCATTGAGCCCGGTGACGGCAAAGGGCATCCCGGCCATGGGATTGTTCCGCGCGTAGGCATCGAACTCTTCCGGCAGTGGACAACGGTTCTCCCGCTTGATGCCGATATCCAACCCCTCAGGCAGCTTGGCATGGGCGGTCAGCGGCTGCTGATGGCCCAATTGCAGCATGCGCGCCAGCAGCGCCGCCTGGCCGCCCTGCCCGTCCAGCACCGAGAAAAAGTCCTGGCGCCGCCAGGCCGGAGCATCATGGGCGTCGATAAACAGTCGGGTGGTGGGCTGGGCCTGGGTGCGAATGCCGTCGTACACCGGCAGTTTGTGTGCACCGCGCTCGACCCCCTCGGCACTGCCCAGATTGAGCTGGCAGGGGGCGTCGTAACAGGCATGGCAGGCCACGCAGTTCTTGCTAAAGATCGGCTGGATATCGCGGCTGTAGGAAAGAGGTTCGGCCAACAGGGCCGGACTGATGAACCACAGGCACAGGCTGAGTAAAAGGCGGCAATCCATGGTCGATCCCAGATTCGTCTGAATGCCGGATTCTAGCGGGCCTGCAGGCCGATAAGCGAACCTATCAACATGAGCTGAATTCATGCAAACCGCCATGGCACTGCAAAAGCGTGCAGCTTTGCTATCATCGCGCATCTTTTTTCACGCGTCCCAGGTAGTTCTCTCCATGTCTCTGTCCGATCGCAGCGCCCGCCTCCATGCACTTCAGCAAGCCCTCAAGGAACGCATCCTGATCCTCGACGGCGGCATGGGCACCATGATCCAGAGCTACAAGCTGGAAGAAGCCGACTACCGTGGTGCGCGCTTCGCCGACTGGCCCCAGGACGTCAAAGGCAACAACGACCTGTTGATCCTGAGCCGTCCGGACGTGATCGGCGCCATCGAGAAGGCCTACCTGGATGCCGGTGCCGATATTCTGGAAACCAATACCTTCAACGCCACCCAGGTGTCCCAGGCCGACTACGGTATGGAAAGCCTGGTGTATGAGCTGAACGTCGAAGGCGCGCGCCTGGCCCGCCAAGTGGCCGATGCCAAGACCCTGGAAACTCCGGATCGTCCGCGTTTCGTGGCGGGCGTTCTGGGCCCGACCAGCCGCACCTGCTCGATCTCCCCGGACGTGAACAACCCCGGCTATCGTAACGTCACCTTCGACGAGCTGGTGGAAAACTACGTGGAAGCCACCCGCGGCCTGATCGAGGGCGGCGCGGACATGATCCTGATCGAAACCATCTTCGACACCCTGAATGCCAAGGCGGCTATCTTTGCCGTGCAGGAAGTCTTTGAGCAGCAGGGCTTCGAGCTGCCCATTATGATCTCCGGCACCATCACCGACGCCTC
>JBFHPI010000187.1:0-6391 GCA_041592855.1 Pseudomonas sp. | reverse complement strand
GACCCTGCGCGAGCTGGGCTACGCCATGGGCCTGCATACGGTGCGTATCGTCAGCGTGCCGGCCGATACCCCGGCCGAGCAGGTGCGGGTGCTGGAGCAGGCCCTGGAGGTGGCCAGCCGCGATCCGCGCTTTATCGAGGTGACCGAGGCGCGCATCCGTCAGCCGGTGACCTTTATGCGTGGCCATGAGATCAAGCCTATGCTGACAAGGCAGATGCAGGAGTATCGGCAGCTGATTGATGACATCGGTTTGCAGTGATCGGGTACAGGGATTCCTCTGACCCTGCAGTAACCCTGAGGCGCACGGGCTGATGAGTCGAACGGCCAAGACAGGCAAGGCATTACCCGCAAGGGCAGCGCGTTGGGAGTTGAAATTCTCCACCCGCATTGCCCTGCTGTTCGGCATGCTCGGCATGGTTGCCATCAGCGTGGTGATGGTCTATTCCCTGCGCACCGCCGAGGCCAACCTGCAGGCTGAAATCAAGAACAGCCTGGCCCAGCACCAGCGCAGCATCGTCAGTCTGATCGAGACGCGCCTGCAGCTGCTGGAGGTCTACCTGCACAGCGCCTCGGCGCGGCGTACGGTGACCGCCTTGTCCGAGCAGGCGCAACCGGTGGAGCAGATTGCCGCCGACGTGGCCTTTATGTTCCAGGATGCCAATATCGACTCGAAGCTCGAGGTGTTCTTCCTCCTCGATCCGGCCGGCAAGCTGGTGATGGATGCCGGTCTGCCGCTGTTCGATATCAAGCCCCTGGTGGCAGCCCTGCGCGCGCCCATCCACTATGCCCATGGCTGGAACCTGGTGCTGGCGGGCGAGCAGAGTGCCCTGCTCAAGGCCACCCCGATCTTCGACCCCGCCACCATTCAGCTGCGTGGCTATCTCTTCGTCGGGCTGGCCCTGGGGCAGAACCGCCGCCTGGTGGCTGATCTGCTGGCCGGCAGCAACCTGGATCTGCTGGTGCTGGGGCATGATCAGACGCCGCTGGTATGGCAGGGCGAAAGCCCGTTGGCCCTGCAGCCCGAGCGGCCCCTGGCGACCCTGGAGCAGGATGACGAGGGGCTCTATATCAAGCGCGCCGCCATCCGCCTGGGCGGCACCGAGGAGCCCTTCTGGCTGACCCTGGGGGTATCGGACAACCGCTTCGCGTCCATCTACTCGGCGTATTTCAATTCCTTCCTGTTGCTCTCGGCGGGCTTTTTGCTGCTGTTGGTGGCGGCTGCCTGGCTGCTGCGTATCAGCCATGATCGGGCCATCGGCCAGCTGCTCGGCTTTATCGAGGCGATCCAGGCCGGCGATCGCGGTCGCGCCTTTCGGCCCACCGGCATCTACGAGTACAACCGGGTCGGTTTTGCCATGCAGCGCATGGTCGAGGACCTGCATGTGGCGGCGGCGGTGTTTGATTCGGCCGAGGGCATGGCGGTGACCGATGCCCGCCATGCGGTGCTGCGGGTCAATCAGGCCTTTACCCGCATTACCGGCTACAGCCCCGAGGACGTGGTGGGCCACAGTCTGGACATTATGTTGGTGCAGGCAGGTAACGACAGGCTGCGCGAGGCCATCCTGGCAGCCCTCAGTCAGCAGGGGGCCTGGCAGGGCGAGATGCTCGGGCGGCGCAAGAACGGCCAGCAGTACCCGCAATGGGTGAGTATCACCGAGGTGCGCGGCGGCGGAGAGCGGCAGGTGCTCAACTATGTGATCACCCTGATCGACACCACCCAGCGCAAGGCCGCCGAGCAGCGCATCGAGCAGTTGGCCTATTACGATCCGTTGACCAACCTGCCCAACCGACGCTTGCAGCGCGAGCGCCTGGAGAAGGCCCTGCTGGCCAGCGCCGAGAGTGGCCAGTATGGCGCCGTGCTGTTTATTGACCTGGATGACTTCAAGACCCTCAACGACGCCCGCGGCCACGATATTGGCGACCAGCTGCTGCAGCAGGTGGCGGTGCGCCTGAGCGGCTGCGTGCGCCATAGCGACAGCGTGGCGCGTATCGGCGGTGACGAATTCGTGGTGCTGCTGGAAGAGCTCGGCACTACTGGGCCAAGTGCCACGCAGCAGGCCGAGCATATTGCCGACAAGATCCTGTTCAGCCTGCGCCAGCCCTTTCGCATTGGTCAGATGGAACACTTCAGCACCCTGAGCATCGGCATCTCGGTGTTCCAGGGCGGCGCCCAGCAGGTGGACGAGCTGCTCAAGCAGGCCGACCTGGCCATGTACCAGGCCAAGGCTGCGGGGCGCAATCAGCACTGCTTCTTCGCGCCTGAGATGCAGGCCCGGGTGCTGCAGCGTGCCAGCCTGGAGAGTGATCTACGCCAGGGCCTGCTCAGGAGTGAATTTGTCCTCTACTACCAGGCGCAGATCGACCAGCAGAAGGGCCTGTATGGCGCCGAGGTGCTGCTGCGCTGGCAGCATCCCGAGCGCGGCCTGCTTGCACCCGGGGAAATCATTCCGGTGGCCGAGGGCAGCGGTCTGATTCTGCCGCTGGGTGAGTGGGTGCTGGAAACCGCCTGTGCCACCCTGGCGCAATGGCGAAGCCGGCCGCAAACCCGGCACCTCAGCCTGTCGGTGAATGTCAGCGCCAAGCAGCTGCAGCAGGTGGATTTTGTCGAGCAGGTGCTGCATATCGTCACGCGCAGCGGCTGCGATCCACAGCGGCTGAAACTGGAGATTACCGAGAGCATGCTGCTCGATGGCCGCGAAGCGGTGATTGCCAAGATGGCCCGGCTCAAGGCCCATGGCGTGCGCTTCTCCCTGGATGACTTCGGCACGGGCTATTCGTCGCTGTCCTACCTCAAGACCCTGCCACTGGATCAGTTGAAGATCGACCGCTCCTTCGTCAACGACCTGCTCACCGACCCCCTGGATGCGGACATCGCCCGCACCATCGTATCCCTGGCCAAGGCGTTGAAACTGGAGGTGATCGCCGAAGGGGTGGAATGCCTGGAGCAGTGCGAGCGTTTGAGCAGCTTCGGCTGCACACGCTTTCAGGGCTACTACTTCGGCCGTCCAGTGCCGCTGGAGCAGCTGCTGGAAGGGGAGGCGGTTGAGAGTCGGTAGGTGGCGTGGTGCCCACGGCGCACCCAACAACACCCGCGTGCAAAGCGGCGGGCACACTCGCTGCAGGGTACGCCATGCGCACCACAGGGGTGAGCACAGTGCGTAGCCCGGATTAGCCTTGGCGAAATCCGGGAGGTGCCGGCTAGCGTAGAATCAGCAGCGCCGTGGTGCTGGTGCGCAGCAGCGCGGTGGTGGTGCTGCCGACCAGAAACTGGCGGATACGCGAGTGGCCGTAGGCGCCCATGGCCAGCAGGTCGATCTCGTGGTCGGTCTGATATTGGTGCAGGGTCGGTTCCACTTCGCCGGCGCAGATGCTCAGGTGCACTTCGCTGGCCGAGCCCTGCAGCTGGCGCTCGGCGCTTTTCAGCAGTTCCCAGTGCTCGGCAGTGTCGGCGCCAATCATCACCAGATGAGCCGGCAGGCCCTTGAGCAGCGGGCTGTCGGCAATCATCTGCAGGCTTTTCTGTGCCGTAGGGCTGCCGTCGTAGGCCAGCATATAGCTTTGCGGCGCCTTGAACTCGCCGCAGCTGACCAGGATCGGCCGGTGCAGGGTACGGATGACGCTTTCCAGGTGGCTGCCCACCAACTGGCTCAGGTTGTCGCTGGTCTCGCCCTGGCGGCCGATCACCAGCAGGCGGATATCGTCCTCCAGCTCCCGCAGGCAGTCCACCAGTTCGCCGTGACGCTGACGCAACTGGGCTGGCTCGACGCCGTCGGCCTTGACCCGCTCGCGGGCTGCGTCGAGCATCAGGCGGCCCTGTTCCATGGCCAGCTGATGACGCTGCTGATCCAGCTTGGCCAGCTCTTCGAGCAGGCTCTCGCGGCCACCCAGACCAATCGTGCCGGACAGGTCGAGTCCGGGGTTATGCGGCTCATCCAGCACATGCAGCAGGGTCAGGGGCGCCCCCAGGCGCTGGCTGGCCCAGGCAGCGTAGTCGCACACCGCCGTGGTGGAGAGGGAACCGTCGATACAGGCCATTACCTGGGTCATTGCATACTCCTTATTTTGCGGCTGATTTCAACGCAGCATGGCCGAGCGCAGTACTGTGTAAGCCTCTCTCAGTGGCCGGACAGCAGATCGGTGGCATTGTCCTTGTCGTGTACACCAAAGCGGTCGACGATGGTGGCGCTGGCTGTATTCAGGCCCAGTACCTCAACCTCGCTGCCCTCGCGGCGCAGTTTCAGCACCACCTTGTCCAGGGCTGACACGGCGGTGATATCCCAGAAATGCGCGCGGGACAGGTCAATGCTCACCTTAGCAATGGCCTCCTTGAAGTCAAAGGCGGCGACGAATTTGTCCGCCGAGGCGAAGAACACCTGGCCTACCACCTGATAGGTGCGCTGTTGTCCGGCGCTGTCGGTCTGCATGTGGATGGAGAGGTAGTGGCCGATCTTGTTGGCGAAGAACAGCGCCGCCAGCAGCACGCCGACAAACACACCATAGGCCAGGTTATGGCTGTAGACGGTCACCGCCACGGTGGTCAGCATGACCAGGTTGGTCGACAGCGGGAAGTTCTTGAGGTTGCGGATCGAATCCCAGCTAAAGGTGCCGATGGAGACCATGATCATCACCGCCACCAGGGCGGCCATGGGGATCTGGCTGACCCAGTCGCTGAGAAATACCACCATCAGCAGCAGCACGCTGCCGGCCACCAGGGCCGAGAGGCGGCCGCGGCCACCGGACTTCACGTTGATCACCGACTGGCCGATCATGGCACAGCCAGCCATGCCGCCCAACAGACCGGAGGCGATATTGGCCACGCCCTGGCCCTTGCACTCGCGGTTCTTGTCACTGGTGGTGTCGGTCAGTTCATCGACGATGGTGGCGGTCATCATCGACTCCAGCAGGCCGACCACGGCCAATGCCGCCGAATAAGGAAAGATAATTGCCAGGGTCTCGAGGTTCAGCGGCACGTCCGGCCAGAGGAAGATCGGCAGGGTGTCCGGCAGCTCGCCCATATCGCCGACGGTGCGGATATCCAGGCCGAAGTACATGGCCACGGCGGTCATCGACAGGATGCACACCAGCGGCGAGGGAATGACCTTGCCGACCCTGGGCACATAGGGGAACAGGTAGATGATGGCCAGGCCCGTCGCGCACATGGCATAGACCTGCCAGGTGACGTTGGTCAGTTCCGGCAGCTGGGCCATAAAGATCAGAATGGCCAGGGCGTTGACGAAGCCGGTGACTACCGAGCGCGAGACAAAGCGCATCAGGCTGCCCAGGCGAAGATAGCCGGCGCCGATCTGCAGCACCCCGCACAGCAGGGTGGCGGCCAACAGGTACTGCAGGCCATGTTCCTTGACCAGGGTCACCATCAGCAGGGCCATGGCCCCGGTGGCGGCGCTGATCATCCCCGGTCGGCCACCGACAAAGGCGATCACCACGGCGATGCAGAAGCTGGCATAGAGGCCGACCTTGGGGTCGACCCCGGCGATGATGGAAAAGGCGATGGCTTCCGGAATCAGCGCCAGGGCCACCACCAGACCGGCGAGCACATCGCCGCGGATATTAAAGAACCAGGTGTTTTTCAGGCTTTGCAGCATGGGGGCGCCTATCTGTCGGGGGGCAAAAAGGCCGCGCACCTTAGCATGGCTTGCCCCTGGCGGCATCCCGCAGGCGAGTAGCGGTCGTGCCCATGGACAGGCCTCAGGTGTATTCAACGACGCCTACAGCCGGCTAGAGCAGCTTGCTGAACTGGATCAGTGCCACCCGCTGGCCCTGTGGGTCACGGCGTTCGAGCACGGCGCTTGGGCGGTAGCCGAGTTTTGGGTAGAGCAGCAGGCCGGCGCTGTTGGCGTTAAAGCAGGAAGCGCGCATTTCCCGGGCCTTGTAGTGTTCGCGGGCGAACTGTTCCATCACGGCCACCAGATAATGGGCCACGCCCTGGCCCCGGGCCCAGGGTGCAATCATCAGGTTGCCCAGGGCGCAGTGGTCGTTATGCTGCCATTGGTAGAAGTTGGCAAAGCCGGCCACCCGCCCTTGCAGCAACACCACGGTACTGTCGCGGCGCTCGGCCATGGCGGCGGCCAGTTGACCGACGCTCAGTGGCCAGTCGGCCTTGGGGTAGCAGAAAAACAGTTCATCGGCATTCTGCGGGAAAGCCACGATATCGCTCAGGTCCTCGGCGCGGGCCGGTCGATGACTCAGGTGTGTGGTGGTCTGCATGCAACAGCCTTGTGGGTTAATAGGGTGGGTACTGGCTTAGAATCCGCGCTACCAGGGCCTGGATTGTCGCCTCGCGTTGCTGCGGACTGGCCTGGCGTCGCCCAAGCAGTTGTTCGGCGCTGCCGCGCCAGACCAGCTTGCCGTCGCGGGCGTCGAACAGGTCGAT
>JBFHPI010000186.1:0-6437 GCA_041592855.1 Pseudomonas sp. | reverse complement strand
CGGCACCCGGTTTCAGGGTGACAAAGGCACAGGGGGTTTCCCCCCACTTGGCATGGGCCATGGCCACCACGGCGGCTTCGAGAATCAAAGGATGGCGATACAGCACGTCCTCCACCTCGATGGAGGAGATGTTCTCGCCACCGGAGATGATGATGTCCTTGCTGCGGTCCTTGATCTCGACATAGCCATCTTCATGCCACACAGCCAGATCGCCGGAGTGGAACCAGCCGCCGGCAAAGGCCTCGGCGGTGGCGCTGGGGTTCTTCAGGTAGCCCTTCATCACCACATTGCCGCGCATCATGATCTCGCCGATGGTCTGACCGTCTTTCGGCACCGGCTGCAGAGTCTCCGGGTCAGCCACCATCAGGCCGTCCAGCAGCGGGGCGCGCACGCCCTGGCGGGACTTGAGACGTGCACGCTGCTCCGGGGTTTCACCGTCCCACTCGCTCTTCCACTCGCAGGCCACGCTGGGGCCGTAGGTTTCGGTCAGGCCGTAGACGTGGGTCACGCGAAAATCCAGGGCCTCCATGGCCTCAATCACCGCCGCAGGCGGCGCAGCGCCGGCGGTCAGCACCTTGACCGGCTGGGTCTTCAACGCCTTCAGTTCGTCACTGGCATTGGCCAGCATATTCAGCACGATGGGCGCGCCGCAGAAGTGGTCGACCCCTTCCGCCGCGAGCAGCGGGTAGATGGCCTCGGCGCGCACATGGCGCAGGCATACATTGACCCCGACATAGGCGGCCAGGGCCCAGGGGAAGCACCAGCCGTTGCAATGGAACATCGGCAAGGTCCAGAGGTACACCGGGAAGCGGCCCATGTCCCAGCACATGGCATTGGACAGGGCATTAAGGTGGGCGCCACGGTGGTGGTAGACCACCCCCTTGGGGTTGCCGGTGGTGCCGGAGGTGTAGTTCAGGGCAATCGCCTGCCATTCGTCGGCGGGCAGCTGCCAGGCATAGTCGGTGTCGCCTCCGGCCAGCAGCGTTTCGTAGTCCAGTTGGCCGATCAGCAGGCCCTCGCCATATTCCGGATCATCGATGCCGATCACCAAAGGCGGTTGCGGGAGGTGGCTGACCACGCGCAAGGCCAGCTCGCCAAACTCCTTGTCCACCAGCAGCACCTTGGCCTCGCCGTGCTGCAGGATAAAGGCGATGGCTTCGGCATCCAGGCGGGTGTTGATGGCATTGAGCACGGCGCCGCACATGGGCACGCCGAAATGCGCCTCGAACATGGCCGGGCCATTGGGCGCCAGCACCGCCACGGTGTCGCCCAGGCCGATGCCACGCTGGGCCAGGGCCGAGGCCAGGCGAATACAGCGCTGGTAGGTGTCACCCCAGCTCTGCCGCAGGCGGCCGTTGACCAGGGCCAGGCGCTGCGGATAAACGCTGGCGGCGCGCTCGAGAAAGGTCAGCGGGCTCAGGGCCTGAAAGTTGGCCGCATCCCGGGGCATACCGTATTCGTAGGGGTTGACGCTGTGCATTGTTGTTCTCCAGCTGGGCCTTTATGCGCAGAAACCTTATCAGTCGTACGGTTTTGTCAAAGCCCTACCTTGGTCGAAACCGTGACTCGCAAGTCAGCAATCACGTCAGCATAGGCACCCCGGGAGCCATGCCGCGTACTTTTTACGGCGCCCCTCCAGCACAGAAACCCCACGGCAAGCTGTTATCACCTTAGCTGCGCTTGCCCGGCCTATTGTTCAAGGAGTTTTCGAGTGACCGCACGCTTACCTGTGATCGTTGGTTTTGGTGGCTATAACGCGGCCGGCCGCAGCTCCTTCCACCATGGTTTCCGCCGCACCGTGCTCGAATCCCTGGACAGTGCCGCACGCCAGCAAACCCTGGCCGGTCTCGCGGTGATGATAAAACTGGTCAAGGTGGTCGAGGGTGCCTATCAGGACGATGCGGGCCAGGTGCTGACCCCGGCCGAGATCGAAGCCCGTTTCGGCTCGCAGATCCTCGCCTCGACCCTGGTGCGCCGTATCGAGAAGACCTATCTGGATGTGGACGCCGCGCACTGGCAGAAGACCATCGATATCAGCGCCACCGCCGGCCAGCCCCTGAGTTTTATCACCCTGCGCAAGCACCTGCCCGAGCCGCTGCCCAGCGACTGGACGGTGGACGAGCTGAACGCCAGCGAAGTGCTGGTGACCCTGCACGACAACTGCGAATTCAAGGTCGACAGCTACCGCGCCCTGCCGGTGAAATCCGCCGGCCAGCTGCCTAGCGGCTTCGACCCCTGCGCCCTGTACAACTCACGCTTCCACCCGCGCGGCCTGGCCATGACCATAGTCGGGGTCACCGATGCCCTGCGCGCCACCGGCATCGACTGGCAGACCATCATGCAGCACGTGGCCCCGGACGAAGTGGCGGTATTCGCCGGCAGCATCATGAGCCAGCTGGATGAAAACGGCTTCGGCGGCCTGATGCAGTCGCGCCTCAAGGGCGGCCGGGTGACCGCCAAGCAGCTGGCCTTGGGCCTCAACACCATGCCGGCGGACTTTATCAACGCCTATGTGCTGGGCAGCGTCGGCACCACCGGCAGCGTTACCGGGGCCTGCGCCACCTTCCTCTACAACCTGCAGAAAGGCATCGAGCTGATCGCCTCCGGCAAGGCGCGGGTGGCCATAGTCGGTAACAGCGAAGCGCCCATCACCCAGGAATGCATCGAAGGCTATGGCGCCATGGGCGCCCTGGCCACCGAGGACGGCCTGCGCCAGATCGAAGGCAAGGACGAGGTGGATTTCCGCCGTGCCAGCCGCCCCTTTGGCGAGAACTGCGGCTTTACCCTGGCCGAAGCCAGCCAGTTTGTGGTGCTGATGGACGACGCCCTGGCCCTGGAGCTGGGCGCCGATATCCATGGCGCGGTGCCGGATGTGTTTATCAATGCCGACGGCTTCAAGAAATCCATTTCCGCCCCTGGCCCTGGTAACTACCTGACCGTGGCCAAGGCCGTGGCCAGCGCCGTACAGCTGCTGGGTATCGATGCCGTGCGCAACCGCAGCTTTGTCCATGCCCACGGTTCCAGCACCCCGGCCAACCGGGTGACCGAATCGGAAATCCTCGACCGGGTGGCGAGTGCCTTCGGTATCGAGCAGTGGCCGGTCACGGCGGTCAAGGCCTTTGTCGGCCACTCCCTGGCCACCGCCAGCGGTGACCAGGTGATCGCCGCCCTGGGCAGTTTCAAGTACGGCATCATCCCGGGCATCAAGACCATCGATGCCGTGGCCGACGACGTGCACCAGCAGCACCTCAGCTTCGCGACCCAGGATCGTTCCCGCACCCCCGAGCAGCTGGACCTGTGCTTTATCAACTCCAAGGGTTTCGGCGGCAATAACGCCAGCGCCCTGCTGCTGGCACCCCATGTGGTCGAGCGCATGCTGCGCAAGCGCCATGGCGAGGCGGCCTTTGCCGCCTATCTGCAGCGTCGCGAAAGCACCCGTGCCGCCGCCCAGGCCTACGACGCACAAGCGCTGCTGGGGGATCTGGGCATCATCTACAACTTCGGCAACGACCTGATCGACGACCAGGCAATCGAGATCAGCGCCGAACAGATCCGCGTACCCGGCTTTGCCCAGCCCCTGCGGTTCAGAAAGGACGAACGCTACGGCGATATGCTCGACTAAGCCGCAGCATGCGGCCAGCGCCATGCCCGATGAGAACCTAGGGTGCGCCGTTTGCCAGCCGCCTGGTGCGCACAGCGCACCCTACCCAGGGTCGTCGCCACAACCCGACCGTGGGCACGACCTGCGTCGCCCACACCTTGGTGCTTGAAGCCACCGGCCCGAAAGCCGAAACTAGCGCCATGAAGAACACAGCCCCCAGCTTTCTCAAGCATCACTTCCTGATCGCCATGCCGCATATGGTCGATCCGCACTTTGCCCAGACCGTCACCTACCTGGTCGATCACAATGAGCAGGGCGCCATGGGCCTGGTGATCAACCGCCCCAGCGGCCTCAACCTGGCCGATGTGCTGGAGCAACTGCGCCCGGATGAGGAACCTGCCGCCCTGTGTCACAGCCTGCCGATCTTCAGCGGCGGCCCGGTGCAGACCGATCGCGGCTTTGTCCTGCACCCGGCCGGCAGCCAGTTCCAGGCCACCCTGGAACTGGGCGAGCTGAACCTGTCCACCTCCCAGGACGTGCTGTTCGCCATCGCCGACGGCACCGGTCCGGATCAGTACCTGATCACCCTCGGCTATGCCGGCTGGGAAGCCGGTCAGCTGGAGGCCGAACTGGCGGAAAATGCCTGGCTGACCTGCCCGGCAGACAACGCCATTCTCTTCGAGTTGCCCTTCGACCAGCGCCTGAATGCCGCCGCCGCGCGCCTGGGGATCAACCTCAGCCTGCTGACCTCGCAAGCCGGGCACGCCTGATGGGCGAAGTAAAACCGCTGCGTCTGCTCCTGGGCTTCGATTACGGCAGCAAGCAGATCGGCGTCGCGGTGGGCCAGGTGATCACCGGCCAGGCCCGCGAGCTGTGCGTGCTCAAGGCGCAGAACGGTGTGCCGGACTGGCAGAAGGTCGAAGCCCTGATCAAGGAATGGCAACCGGACGCCATAGTGGTCGGCCTGCCCCTGAATATGGACGGCACGCCGAGTGAGATGAGCGAGCGGGCAGAGAAATTCGCCCGCCGTCTCAATGGCCGCTTCAACCTGCCCGTGCATACCCACGATGAACGCCTGACCACCTATGAAGCCAAGGGCCAGCGCCTGCAGCAGGGCCAAAGCGGTGGTTACCGTGAGCGCCCGGTGGATGCCATTGCCGCTGCGTTATTACTGCAAGGCTGGTTGGAAGAAAACTGTTAGGGCCAAGCCCGCACCAAGGAGTTTTGCCATGCATTTACCCAATCCCGCCGAGCTGCTGCCGCAGATGGCCAGCGCCCTGACCCAGCACCTCAATCAACGGCAGATCAGCGCGCCGCACTTTATCGGCATTCGCACCGGCGGCGTGTGGGTGGCGCAGGCCTTGCTCGACGCCCTGGGCCGCGACGACACCCTGGGCGTGCTGGATGTGTCCTTCTACCGCGACGACTTCAGTCAGAACGGCCTGCACCCCCAGGTGCAGCCCTCCGAGCTGCCGTTCGAGATCGAAGGCCAGCACCTGGTGCTGATCGATGACGTGCTGATGAGCGGACGCACCATCCGCGCCGCCCTCAATGAGCTGTTCGACTATGGCCGCCCGGCCAGCGTAACCCTGGTCAGCCTGCTCGATCTGAATGCCCGAGAGCTGCCGATTCGCCCCGATGTGGTCGGCGCCACCCTGTCCCTGGCCAGTGATCAGCGGGTAAAATTGGCCGGCCCTGCCCCCCTCAGCCTTGAGCTGCAAACCCTCGCCAACCGAGACTGATCGCGATGACGCCCATTGACGCCAAGCGCCCGCTGCAACTGAACGAACAAGGTCAGCTGCGCCATTTTCTCTCCCTCGACGGCCTGCCTCGGGAGTTGCTAACCGAGATTCTCGACACCGCCGACTCCTTCCTCGAAGTCGGCGCCCGGGCGGTGAAGAAGGTGCCGCTGCTGCGCGGCAAGACCGTGTGCAATGTGTTCTTCGAAAACTCCACGCGCACCCGCACCACCTTCGAGCTGGCCGCCCAGCGCCTGTCGGCGGACGTGATCAGCCTTAACGTCTCCACCAGTTCCACCAGCAAGGGCGAGACCCTGTTCGACACCCTGCGCAACCTGGAGGCCATGGCCGCCGATATCTTCGTGGTGCGCCATGCCGACTCCGGCGCCGCCCACTTTATTGCCGAGCATGTGTGCCCCAACCTGGCCATTATCAACGGCGGCGACGGCCGCCACGCGCACCCGACCCAGGGCATGCTGGATATGCTGACGATCAGGCGGCATAAAGGCAGTTTCGAGAATCTGTCGGTGGCCATCGTCGGCGACATCCTGCATTCGCGGGTGGCGCGCTCCAATATGCTGGCGCTGAAAACCCTGGGCTGCCCCGACATCCGTGTGATCGCCCCAAAGACCCTGCTGCCCATCGGCCTGGAACAGAGCTACGGCGTACGCGTGTTCAGCGACGCCAATGAAGGCCTCAAGGATGTCGACGTGGTGATCATGCTGCGCCTGCAGCGCGAACGCATGCAGGGCGGCCTGCTGCCCAGCGAGGGCGAGTTCTACCGCCTGTTCGGTCTCACCGAGCAGCGTCTGACCCTGGCCAAGCCGGATGCCCTGGTGATGCACCCGGGGCCGATCAACCGTGGCGTGGAAATCGACTCGGCGGTGGCCGACGGCCCGCAGTCGGTGATCCTCAATCAGGTCACCTACGGCATCGCCATCCGCATGGCCGTGCTGTCCATGGCCATGAGCGGGCAGAACGCCCAGCGTCAACTCAATCAGGAATCCGAGGAGTCCAACTGATGCGCACCTCCATCCTCGGCGCCCGCGTAATCGATCCCCACAGCGGCCTGGACCAGCCCGCCGACCTGCACCTGG
>JBFHPI010000185.1:0-6443 GCA_041592855.1 Pseudomonas sp. | reverse complement strand
GTCGTTGATTTATATGGTGCCGGCACCAGGAGTCGAACCCGGGACCTACTGATTACAAGTCAGTTGCTCTACCAGCTGAGCTATACCGGCATCAGAGGGTCGCCATTATATCCATTCGCCTGCCTGAGTAAAGCCGTATGAGGGCCTGATCTATAGGCTTTGTTATCAGCAGGAAAATCGTTATGCACAATTTTCAGGAGCGTAGTGCGTCGGTCCGAGATTTTGTGATCTACCGCACTGCATTGGCTAAGTTATTGTTTTTATTGATCTGTTTTGCTGATCAAAAAATGCGCAGGCGGCTAGAGCGTCGATCTGGTCGGCTATCCGGGCAACTACTCAGAATCTGTCAACAGAGTTATCCACAGAAGCTGTGGGCAACTCAGTCCCGTTCGGCCAGCAGCAACAGGTTGCGCGGGGTTAGTTGGGCTGGGCAGAACTGGCCCAGGCGTACCCAGTAGCCCTGTTCCTGCAGAAAAAGAGCGCGGTCGAGCAGCAGCCAGACTTCCAGTGGGCGGCGGAACAGGCCGCGCAGCAACTCCAGGTTGCGCACCTCGGCCAGGCGTTGCCAGCCCAGTTGTTCCAGGTTTTGCCAGTCTTGCTGGCCAGGATCAGGGAGATGTTTAAGGGTGGCCAGATGGACGCAGAACTCGGCAAAGCTTCTCTGCAGCCAGGCCGGCGCCAGCGATGGGGTGGGCAGGTACTCATCCAGGCCGCGCAGCTGACGTTGCAGCAGGTCGAAGCCCAGGCGCCAGGCCATGGACTGATCGCGCTGGCGGCGGGTGCGGGCACTGGCCGTGACGGTTTCGCTGAGCGGCAGAGCCAGGTCGTCGCGGATCAGCTGAAGTTGTGACTGGGCGCCTTGGGCCGATAGGGGTTGGTAATTGGCCGCACGGGTGCGGTTATAGCAGCAGGGCGATACGGCCAGTTGTCTGCAGCCGGCCTGGCTGGCCAGTTGCAGCAGGCGGACGTGCAGGTCGCCGCAGGCGTGCAGGGCAACGGGACTATGCGCGGCGTGCAGTTGCTGGCTGGTGTCGTCGGCCAGCACATCCTGCTGGATATGCTGGGCCTGGATACCCAGTTTGTGGCTCAGGCGGGCGCCGTCCTCAACGAGATGCGGGTCATGTTCCAGGCAGGTCAGGGCGCTGCCGTCCTGGGCCAGCAGGCGGCCCAGATGGCCCTTGCCTGCACACCAGTCGAGCCAGTGCTGCGGCGCTTGGCTGAAGCTCAGGCAGCTGGTGAAGGCTTCGATTTGTTGCCATTTTCGCCCCGGGACATCGACGCTAAAGCGCGCTGGCAGCACGATTGTCGCTTGCTGCGGCAAATCGGCGATATGGCTCAAGGCCTTAGCCTGAGCCGCCAGCTCGGGGAAGGGGGTGGGGGCGCTCAACAGGTGAGGCTGGTTGTGCACGGCGTCGGCCTGTTCCAGGCTACGCGCCCGCAGCCAGCGCCCCAGTTCGGGATGTTCATCCTCCCAGGGCAAGTAGGGATGATAAGTAAAGGGCCTGGGACGCCAGAGCCCCTGGTGCTTATGGAGAAAAGCATCCAGGGCGGTGAACTGCTGCTGCAGGGCGGTGGCGCTGGTCATGCTGATCTACACGAGGGGATAGGCTGGAGGGGCTGCTGCTCCCCTCTCCCGCAGTCGGGAGAGGGCAGAACTGGTTTAACGCCCTTGGCAGGCATCCACCCGCAACCAGCGTTCCAGCAGCTTGAAGCCGCGTACCAGGACGAAGGCGATGACCAGGTAGAACAGCCCGGCGGCAAAGAAGATCTCCACCGGCAGGTAGGTGCGAGCGATGATGGTGCGAGCCATGCCGGTCAGCTCCAGCAGGGTCACGGTGCTGGCCAGGGAACTGGCCTTGAGCATCAGTATCACTTCGTTGCTGTAAGCCGGCAGACCGATGCGTGCCGCCCGGGGCAGGACGATATAGAGCATGGTCTTGGCCCGGGACATGCCCAGTGCGCGAGCCGCTTCTATCTCGCCGGGGGGGACGGACTGAATTGCACCGCGCAGGATCTCGGCGATATAGGCCGCAGTGTGCAGGGTCATGGTGATAATGGCGCACCAGTAGGGCGAGCGCAGGTAGGGCCATAGCGGCCCCTCGCGCACGGCGTCGAACTGGGCCAGGCCGTAATACACCAGAAACAGCTGCACCAGCAGCGGCGTACCGCGAAAGAAGAAGATATAGCCATAGGGCAGGGCGCGCACATACCAGTGCCGCGAGGCGCGGGCGATGCCCATGGGGATGGCCAGGATCAGCCCGGCGACCACGGCGATGGCCACCAGCTCCAGGGTCAGCAGCGCCCCTTCGGACAGGCGCGGCAGCCACTTGATGATCACTTCCCAGTTGAGGGAGGTTAAGCCTCCCCAGAGTGTGTAGGCAATAACCGCGAGGGCAATTAACCAGGCGACTATTTCAGAGCTCTTTCTCATGAGGCGCTCCTGATAAAGCCACGGCTGGCGCGTTTTTCAAGGAAGTGCAGGCCGATCATGGCCAGGATGGTCAGGCCCAGGTAGATAAAGGCCGCCACCATAAAGAAGGTGAAGGGTTCCTTGCTCGACGTCACGGCGATCTGCGAGCGGCGCATCAGCTCCTCCAGGCCGATCACTGAAACCAGAGCGGTATCCTTCATCAGAATCATAAACAGGTTGCCGAGGCCCGGCAGGGCGATGCGCCACATCTGCGGCAGGATCAGGCGCCAGAAGATCCGTGGTTTGGACATCCCCAGGGCCATGCCCGCTTCGCGGTGGCCCTTGGGGATGGCCAGGATGGCGCCGCGAAACACTTCCGTGGCATAGGCCCCGAAGCACAGGCCGAGGGCGATGGTGCCGGCAGCGAAGGCGCTCAGGGCAAGGCCGCGAATGCCGAACAGCTCGCCGATGCTGCTCATCAGGCTCACCGTGCCGAAATAGATCAGCAATACCCAGAGCAGCTCAGGCACGCCGCGCACGATGGTCGAATAGGTGCCGCCAAGCCATTGCAACGGCTTGTAGGGCGAAGTCTTGGCCAGGGCGCCGAGCAAACCCAGCACCAGACCGACACTGAGCGCACTGAGCGCCAGCTTGATGGTCATCCAGGTGCCGGCCAGCAGGGCGGGGCCGAATCCATAAAGGTCGAGAGTCATGGGGGCTCACAAGCCTGCACCGCCCGGGCGGGCGGTGCAGCGCCGGCTACTTAGTAGATGCTGAAGGGGAAGTACTTGTCGTTGATCTGCTTGTAGGTGCCGTCTTCGACGATGGCTTCCAGGGCCGTATTCAGACGCTCGCGCAGGGCATCGCCCTTGCGTACGGCGATACCGATCTTGTCGTTGTCGAACACCGGATCGCCCTTGAACTCGAAGCCCTTGCCGGCATCGCTCTTGAGCCATTCCCAGTTGACGAAACTGTCGGCCAGTACGCCATCAAGGCGACCGGAAGAGAGGTCGAGGTAGGCGTTTTCCTGGGTGTCATACAGCTTGATATCGACCACGCCGTTCAGGTTGTCTTCCAACCAGGTCCCGGCGATGGTGGCGCGCTGGGCGCCGATCACCTTGCCTTTCAGGCTGGCTTCGTCGGTCTTGAAGTCCTTGCCCTTGGCGGCGATGAACTGCAGCTTGTTGGTGTAGTAGGGGTTGGTGAAGTCAACCGCAGCCTGACGTTCTTCGGTGATCGACATGGAGGCGATCAGAAAGTCGAACTTCTTGGCGTTGAGGGCCGGGATGATGCCGTCCCAGTCGGAAGTGACCACTTCGCATTCCACTTCCATCTTGGCGCACAGGGCCAGACCGATATCCACGTCGAAACCGCCGACCTTGCCGCTGGCATCGATCAGGTTGAAGGGCGGGTAGGCGCCTTCGGTACCGAGGATGAGTTTTTCCGCAGCGACAGCCTGGGCCCCAAAGGCCAGGGTGGCGGCCGCAGCCAGCAGGAGTTTCTTGTAGTTCTGCATGCGTATTGCTCCGTGTTTAGTGATTGCTGGACATGAATTGTTTACAGCGCGCCGAACTGGGGTTGGTAAACACCTGCTCGGGCGGACCCTGCTCCTCCACCAGCCCCTGATGCAGGAACACCACCTCGCTGGACACCTGGCGAGCGAAATTCATCTCGTGGGTGACCAACAGCATAGTGCGCCCTTCTTCGGCGAGCGCGCGGATCACATTAAGCACTTCTTGTACCATTTCCGGGTCGAGGGCCGAGGTCGGCTCATCGAACAGGATCACTTTCGGCTGCATGGCCAGGGTACGGGCAATCGCCGCGCGCTGTTGTTGGCCGCCGGAGAGTTGGTTGGGGTAGACGTGGCGCTTGTCGGCGATGCCGACCTTGGCCAGCAGCGCCTCGGCCACCTCGATAGCCTCGGCCTTGCTCTGACCCAGTACGCGGCGCGGCGCCTCGATAATGTTGTCGAGCACGCTCATATGCGGCCACAGATTGAAATTCTGGAAGACGAAGCCGATCTCGCTGCGCATACGATTGATTTGCCGGCTGTCGGCGGCGACCAGCTCACCGTTTTTCGCGGGTTTGAGCTTGAGTTCCTCGCCGGCGACGATGATCTGCCCCTGGTGCGGATTTTCCAGCAGGTTGATGCAGCGCAGGAAGGTCGACTTGCCGGAGCCGGATGAGCCGAGGATGGAGATGACGGCGCCGTCGTGAGCAGTCAGGGAAATGCCCTTGAGCACCTCCAGGTCGCCATAGCGTTTATGCAAATCACGAATTTCCAGCGCGGGCGTGGCCTCGGCCATGGGGTGTCCTCTTATTCTTCGAATGCGCCCAGAAGTTACCTGGGCAGTGCTGCGCGTCAGCCAAACAGCGTGGCAACGCAATACCGGGCCTTCCTGGCGAGGCGTCAACCTAGCATAGCGTTTTGCTGGCCGCCAAGCCGTTTGCCCTGCTTAACAGGGCGTCGATGCCGGGGTTGTCGCCTGTGCGCTGTTGTCTGTCGCGCAGGTGCAATTTGTCGATGCAGGGCGGGAGGGGTAAATCGCAGGCAAGAAAAAACCCCAAGGAATTTAACTTCGCTTGGGGTTTCTCGGTATTAGTGGTGCCCAGGGACGGAATCGAACCGCCGACACGGGGATTTTCAATCCCCTGCTCTACCGACTGAGCTACCTGGGCCAACGGGGCGCTATTAGACGGATTTGCAGGATGAGTGTCAAGCGCGAGTTTGAAAAATATTTAATTATTACGGGCGCTTAGGTTCATGGTGGGTAGGGTGCGCCGTGCGCACCACTCGCCATGGTACCTAGGTGCGCACGGCGCACCCTACCCCTGTTTACTCGCTCGGCGGCACATAGCCTTCGGCCTGGGCGTACTCCTCGCCGGAGAGAAACTTGTCCATCTCGGTCTGGAGGAACTTGCGGTCTTCGGCGTTCATCATGTTCAGGCGGCGTTCGTTGATCAGCAGGGTCTGGTGCTTCTGCCATTCGTCCCAGGCCTGTTTGGAGACGTTGTTGAAGATGTCTTCGCCCTTGGCGCCGGGGTAGGGCGGGCGGTCCAGGCCGGGGAGTTCCTGCTTGTGTTTGCGGCAGTGGACGGTGCGGGTCATGGCGACTCTCCTGCATTAAGGCTATCGGCGGCGCGCTTGAGCAGCTTCTTGACCGGTGCGGCAAGGCCCAGGCGCGGCGGGGTGGCGAGGTTATACCAGAGCCAGTCGGCCTCGGCCACGCTGCCGGGCGCGCTGCCCACGCGCACCAGCCAGGGTTCGATGGTCAGCTGGAAGTGGCTGAAGGTGTGGGTCAGGCTGCCCAGTTGCTGCTGCGCACCCAGCTGCAGGCTGTGGCGGCTGGCCAGGTTGTCCAGGGCGGCTAGGTCGTCCAGCTCCGGCAGGCTCCACAGGCCACCCCAGAGGCCGCTGGAGGGGCGACGGTAGAGCAGCACTTCACCGGCGCTGTTGGTCAGCAGGGGCATCAGGGTGCGCTTTTGTGGCAGGGTCTTGCGCGGCTTGGGGATCGGGTAGCGGCTTTGCAGGCCAAGCAGTTGCGCCTGGCAGCCACTGCGCAGCGGGCACAGCAGGCAGCTGGGGTTGCTGCGGGTACAGAGGGTGGCGCCCAGATCCATCATGGCCTGGGTGTAGTGGTTGACCCGTTCGTGCGGGGTAAAGCACTCGGCCACTTCCCACAGCTGTTTGGCCACCTTGGGCTCGCCCGGGTAGCCCTCCTGGGCCACATAGCGGGCCAGGACACGCTTGACGTTGCCATCGAGGATCGGTGCGCGCAGGCCCATGCTCAGGCTGGCGATGGCGCCGGCGGTGGAGCGGCCGATGCCGGGCAGGGTTTCCAGCTCGTCTACGGTGCCGGGGAACTCGCCGCCGAAATCCTGGCAGACCATTTGCGCGGCGCGGTGCAGGTTGCGGGCGCGGGAGTAGTAGCCCAGCCCGCTCCACAGGTGCAGCACGGTGTCGGCCTCGGCCACGGCCAGGTTCTGCACCGTGGGCAGCGCCTCCATAAAGCGCCGGTAGTAGGGGATGACG
>JBFHPI010000184.1:0-6456 GCA_041592855.1 Pseudomonas sp. | reverse complement strand
CTGGTCAACACCATGACCGATACGGTGATGGACCCGGCCGGGGTGGAGGCCAAGTTCGGTGTCGGCCCCGAGCTGATCATCGACTACCTGGCCCTGATGGGTGACAAGGTGGACAACATTCCCGGCGTGCCCGGCGTCGGCGAGAAGACCGCCCTGGGCTTGCTGGTGGGCGTCGGCGGCGGCCTGGATGTGCTCTACGCCAACCTGGACAAGGTGCCGGGCCTGCCGATTCGCGGCGCCAAGACCTTGCCGGCCAAGCTCGAAGAGCACCGCGAGATGGCCTACCTGTCCTATGAGCTGGCCACCATCAAGCTGGACGTACCCCTGGCCATCGAGATCGACAGCCTGCACCCGGGCGCGGCCGATGTGCCAGCCCTGGTCGAGCTGTACAGCGAGCTGGAATTCAAGACCTGGCGCGACGAATTGCTGCGCAGCAACCCGGCCGCCGCGGTCAAACCCCAGGCCAAAGCGACAGCCGATGATCTGTTCGCCCTAGCCCCCAGTGCCAGCGCCCCGAGCGCGGCACCTGCCAGCATCGCCACCGCTCCTGAACAGACCGGCGAGGTGCTGCCGGCCCAGGCCCTGGGCGATTATCAGTGCATCCTCGAGCCGGCCCAGTTCGACGCCTGGCTGGACAAGCTCAAGCAGGCCGAGCTGATCGCCTTCGACAGCGAAACCACCGGCCTGGATGCCCAGCAGGCACAGCTGGTGGGCCTGTCCTTCGCGGTCAAGGCCGGCGAGGCGGCCTATATACCGCTGGCCCACAGTTATATGGGTGTGCCGACCCAGCTGGATCGGGACGCAGTACTGACGGCGCTTAAGCCGATCCTGGAAGATCCGGCCAAGGCCAAGGTCGGCCAGCACGCCAAGTACGACATCAATATCCTCGCCCATGCCAGCACGCCGATCACCGTGCAGGGTGTGGCCTTCGACACCATGCTCGAGTCCTATGTGCTGGACTCCACCGCCACCCGTCACGATATGGACAGCCTGGCGCTCAAGTACCTGGATCACAGCACCATCCGCTTCGAGGACATCGCCGGCAAGGGCGCCAAACAGCTGACCTTCGACCAGATCCCCCTGGAGCAGGCCGCACCCTACGCGGCCGAAGATGCCGACGTGACCCTGCGTTTGCACCAGCAGCTGTGGGCCAAACTTGAGGCTCAGCCGAGCCTGGCCAAGGTGCTGCGCGAGATCGAGATGCCGCTGGTACCAGTGCTGGCGCGGATCGAACGCCAGGGCGCCCTGGTGGATGCCAAGCTGCTGGGCGAGCAAAGCGTCGAGCTGGGCGACAAGCTTGTGGAGCTGGAGCGCCAGGCCTTTGCCATCGCCGGCGAGGAATTCAACCTGGCCTCGCCCAAGCAGCTGGGGGTGATCCTTTACGAGAAGCTCGGCCTGCCGATTATCAGCAAGACTGCCAAGGGCCAGCCCTCCACCGCAGAAAACGTCCTGCATGAGCTGGCCGAGCAGGACTACGAGCTGCCCAAGGTGCTGATGCAGTACCGCTCCCTGAGCAAGCTCAAGAGCACCTACACCGACCGCCTGCCGGAGCAGATCAACCCGCGCACCGGGCGTATCCACACCAGCTACCATCAGGCGGTCACCGCCACCGGGCGCCTGTCCTCCAGTGATCCGAACCTGCAGAACATCCCGATCCGCACCGCCGAGGGGCGGCGCATCCGCCAGGCCTTCGTCGCGCCTAAGGGCTACAAACTGCTGGCCGCGGACTACTCGCAGATCGAGCTGCGCATCATGGCCCATCTGGCCCAGGATGCCGGCCTGCTGGACGCCTTCCGCCATGACCGTGACGTACACAAAGCTACCGCCGCCGAGGTATTCGGCGTGGCCCTGGAAGAGGTCAGCACCGAGCAGCGGCGCAAGGCCAAGGCCATCAACTTCGGCCTGATCTACGGCATGAGCGCCTTCGGCCTGGCCAAGCAACTGGACGTCGACCGCAAGCAGGCCCAGGCCTATATCGATGTGTACTTCGCCCGCTATCCGGGGGTGCTGGCTTATATGGAGCGCACCCGCGAGCAGGCCGCCAGCCAGGGCTATGTCGAGACCCTGTTCGGCCGCCGCCTCTACCTGCCGGATATCCAGGCCAAGAACCAGGGCCTGCGCAAGGCCGCCGAGCGCACCGCGATCAACGCGCCGATGCAGGGCACTGCGGCGGACATCATCAAGCGCGCCATGCTGGCGGTGGATCAGTGGTTGAGTCAGTCGGGTCTGGATGCCCGGGTGATCCTGCAGGTGCACGATGAACTGGTGCTGGAGGTGCGCGAAGACCTGGTCGAGCAGGTGCGCGAGCAGATCAAACCGCTGATGAGCGCGGCCGCCGAACTGGATGTGCCGCTGCTGGTGGAGGCAGGTGTAGGGAATAACTGGGATGAAGCGCACTAACAGTGCTGTTGAAAAACTACCTACGTTGCCATTGCTGCGTTAAAAACAGGCTCACAGCCGCAGGCTGAACGCGCTACAGCGCGGCCCCGAAGGGGTGAGCGAAGCGAATCAAAGCTCATCTACAGCTCGTAAACTCCGCCTTTTCGCCTGTTTTTGCCTTGCACTGGCTGCCTCGCCTACGTTTTTTCAACGGCCTGCTAAGCGTTTTTATAACCACTGCGTCTAAAACGCACTGAACTTTGCCTGTACCGCCCAGTCAGAGGAGGTATGAACGGCAGCGCAAGCCCCTTTCATTGCTCCTTGTTGTGTTAAGTGTTGGCAGATTCTGAACCCCGCCCTAGCGGTTCAGACGTTAAACCCCGAGCCTTACTCCCCATAGAGACTCGGGGTTTTTTTTGTCTGCTATTTCTGGCGGCCACCCGCCGATATTCAGCTGCAATGCTCCTTGCCGGCGCCGGCTCAGTCTTGCTCGCCGGCGTCCTGCTCTGCGTTAAGTTGCAGCCACTGAGCCAGTACCGCCTGGGCTTCGTCGATGCCCTGGCGCTTGGGGGCGGAGAACAGTTGGATGCTGACCCGATCACCCCAGCGTTTGCGAATATCCTGTTGCACTTTAAGCAGGGCGTTTTTTGCCGCGCCAAAGGCCAGCTTGTCGGCCTTGGTCAGGAGGATATGCATGGGCATTTCACTGGCGGCCGACCAGTCCAGCATCAGCACGTCGAATTCGGTCAGCGGATGACGGATATCCATCATCAGCATCAGCCCGCGCAGGCTTTCGCGGCTGCCCAGGTAGGCTTCCAGGTGCTTCTGCCAGTGCTGTTTGAGCGGGATCGGCACCTTGGCGTAGCCGTAGCCGGGCAGGTCGACCAGGCGCCGTTCATCATCCAGGCGGAAGAAGTTGAGCAGCTGGGTACGCCCCGGAGTCTTCGAGGTGCGCGCCAGGCTGGCGTGGGTCAGGGTATTCAGCGCGCTGGACTTGCCGGCGTTGGAGCGCCCGGCGAAGGCCACTTCATGGCCAAAATCATCCGGGCACTGATCGACCTTGGCGGCGCTGATCAGAAAGGTGGCCTGTTGGCACAGACCGATGATGGGGTTCTTAATTGACATCCAGATATCCGCTGAGGCTGCATCAAAACGAGGGGGAAATTGCGACATTTGCGCGCAGTCTGGCGAGCACCAAGCAGCGTCGTTTCCGTTTCGGTGACGCCAGTATATAATGGCGCAGATTTTGTGTGCGCTTTCTCCCATCCGCTGGACAAGTGTTCACGGGAACGATTTAGATCATCTGCCCCTAGAAAGCAGGACGTTCCCCTCCCTGATGAGGTTGATCTGATGAAGAAATTGCTGATTGTGGCCGGTGCCATGCTGCTCTCCCTGAGCGCTCACGCGGCCCAAGACCCGGAAGCCGTGTATGCCCGTTCCTGTGGTGTTTGCCACAACGGGCAGATTCCCACCGCCCCACAAAAGGGCGATGCCGCAGCCTGGGAACCCCGTTTGGCCAAAGGCATGGATGCTCTGGTACAGAGCGTGACCAATGGTCTGGGCGCCATGCCCCCGCGCGGCCTGTGCATGGATTGCACGGACGAGGATTACCAGGCTGTCATCAAGCTGATGACCGAGTAATCTGCGCCCCTAACCCTCTCTCTTAGCCGTAAATTGGATTAGCTGATGAACAAAGTACTCGTGAGTCTGCTGTTGACCCTGGGCATCACCGGACTGGCCCACGCCGCCGGCGATGCCACTGCAGGTCAGGGTAAAGTGATTGTATGTGGCGCCTGTCACGGCGCCGACGGCAACAGCGCCGCGCCCAACTTCCCCAAGTTGGCCGGCCAGGGCGAGCGATACTTGCTCAAGCAGCTGCAGGACATCAAATCCGGTGCCCGTCCGATTCTGGAAATGACCGGTATGCTGGATAACCTGAGCGATCAGGACCTGGCCGACATATCCGCTTACTACGCCAGCCAGCAGATGAGCGTGGGCGCTGCCGACCCTAATCTGGTGGAGCGTGGCGAGGCCCTGTTCCGCGGTGGCAAGCTGGCCGAGGGCATGCCGTCCTGCACCGGTTGCCACTCTCCGGATGGCGCCGGCTTGGCTGCCGCTGGCTACCCCAAGCTGGGTGGCCAGCATGGCGCCTACGTGGCCAAGCAGCTGACCGATTTCCGTGAAGGCAATCGCACCAACGACGGCGACAGCATGATCATGCGCGGCATCGCCGCCAAGCTGAGCAACAAGGACATCGAAGCCCTGTCCAGCTTTATCCAGGGCCTGCACTGATCCCCGTAGCGGGTAATGTGCTGAATGAAAAAGGGTGGCTGCGGCCACCCTTTTCCGTTTTTGCCCTGGCTACAATAACTGAACCTTTAGCCTGTCCTGCGCGTCCAAGCTTGACCTTTATCGCCCCTGTATGCAGCCAAGGAGTCCCGCATGCGTAACCTGATTCTCAGCGCCACTTTCGCCACCCTGAGCTTGCTGGGTGCCGCCAGCGCCCAGGCAGAAACCCTGGATATCCAGGCCGGCAAACAGTATGTGGAACTGAAAAACCCCGTACCGGTGTCCAAGCCGGGCAAGATCGAGGTGGTCGAGCTCTTCTGGTATGGCTGCGGCCACTGCTATCAGTTCGAGTCAAGCATCAATCCCTGGGCCGAAAAACTGCCGGAAGACGTGAACTTCGTGCGCATCCCCGCCCTGTTCGGCGGCATGTGGAACGTGCATGGCCAGCTGTTTATTACCTTGGAAGCCATGAAGGCCGATCACAAGGTGCATGCCGCGGTGTTTGACGGCATCCACAAGCAGGGTCGCAAGCTGGCCACTCCAGAAGAAATGGCCGACTACCTGGCTAACCATGGCATTGACCGCGAGGCCTTCCTCAAGACCTTCAACTCCTTCGGGGTGAAAAGCCAACTGGAAAAAGCCAAGAAGCTGGGCATGGCCTATCAGATCAATGGCGTGCCGGTGCTGATCGTCAACGGCAAGTACCGCTTCGATATCGGCAGCTCCGGCGGCCCGCAAAAAGCCTTGCAGGTGGCGGACTACCTGATTGCCAAGGAACGTTCGGCACAATAGGACGCACACCATGCTCGCTCGCTGGCAAGCCCGCCGTAGTGCCGGAACCTGTGCACCACAGGTCAATGCGGGGTGTGCCAGCGACTGCCTGGACGACGGACGTATCCGTCTGCTCAGTTTCAATATCCAGGTCGGCATCAATACCCAACGCTATCACCATTACCTGACACGCAGCTGGCAGCACCTGCTGCCCCACGCCGGCCGCGCCGGCAACCTGCAACGTATCGGTGCACTGCTCGGTGATTACGACCTGGTGGCCCTGCAGGAAGCCGATGGCGGCAGTCTGCGCTCTGGCTATATCAATCAGGTCGAGCACCTGGCCCATCTCGGCGGGTTCCCCTACTGGTATCAGCAACTCAATCGCAACCTCGGTCACCTGGCCCAGCACAGCAACGGCGTGCTCAGCCGCCTGCGCCCCAGTGCCATGGAAGATCACCCGCTGCCCGGCCCACCCGGACGTGGTGCCATCCTGCTGCGCCTGGGCGAGGGTGACGAGGCCATTGCGGTGGTGATCATGCATCTGGCGCTGGGGACACGCACCCGTACCCGTCAGCTGGCCTATATCCGCGAACTGATTGGCGGCTATCGCCATCAGATCCTGATGGGCGATATGAACACCCACGCCAGCGACCTGCTGCAGTACTCGCCCCTGCGTGACCTTGGCCTGATCGCCCCGCAGATCGCCGCCACCTTCCCCAGCTGGCGTCCGCAACGCTGCCTTGACCATATCCTGCTCAGCCCCGATCTGCAGCTGGAGCGCTGTGAAGTGCTGAGCCAACCGATTTCCGATCACCTGCCAGTGGCGGTACAGATTCGCCTGCCCACTTCACTGAATCGCGCCACAACGCCTATGCTGCATAAGCCGTGATTCTGGAAGTAAGCCATGAGCGATGACGCCCAACGCTGGAAAAGCAAGTACCTGGAAAGCCTGGAACTACACGAACGCCTAGAAGCCCGCTGGAATGAGCGCCTTGACCTGCTTCGCCGCAGCCTCGT
>JBFHPI010000183.1:0-6498 GCA_041592855.1 Pseudomonas sp. | reverse complement strand
GTCTTGCCCACCCCGGTGGGACCGAGGAAAAGGAAGGAGCCGCTGGGCCGGTTGGGATCGGCAAGACCTGCGCGGGAGCGGCGCACGGCATTGGCTACGGCCACCACTGCCTCGTGCTGGCCGATCACCCGCTGATGCAGCAGGCCTTCCATCTTCAGCAGCTTGTCGCGCTCGCCTTCGAGCATCTTGCTCACCGGGATGCCGGTCCACTTGGACACCACCTCGGCGATTTCTTCATCGGTGACCTTGTTGCGCAGCAGCTGGTTCTCGCTCTTGCCGTGCTGATCGACCATCTGCAGGCTGCGTTCCAGATCGGGAATGATGCCGTACTGCAGCTCGGCCATGCGCTGCAGATCGGACTTGCGCCGCGCCGCCTCGAGATCGGCCTTGGCCTGCTCGATCTTCTGCTGGATCTGCGCCGAGCCCTGCACCTCGGCCTTTTCCGACTTCCAGATGTCTTCCAGATCGGCGTACTCGCGCTCCAGTTTGGCGATATCGTCCTCCAGCTTGGCAAAACGCTTCCTGGTCGCCTCATCCTCTTCCTTCTTCAGCGCCTCGCGCTCGATCTTCAGCTGGATCAGGCGGCGATCCAGACGGTCCAGGGCCTCGGGCTTGGAGTCGATCTCCATGCGGATGCGACTGGCGGCCTCGTCGATCAGGTCGATGGCCTTGTCCGGCAGCTGGCGGTCGGTGATATAGCGATGGCTGAGCTTGGCCGCGGCGATAATGGCGCCGTCGGTGATGGTCACGCCGTGGTGCACCTCGTAGCGTTCCTTCAAGCCACGGAGGATGGCGATGGTGTCTTCCTCGGACGGCTCGTCCACCAGCACCTTCTGGAAACGCCGTTCCAGTGCCGCGTCCTTCTCGATGTACTGGCGATACTCATCCAGGGTGGTGGCGCCCACGCAGTGCAGCTCGCCGCGGGCCAGGGCCGGCTTGAGCATATTGCCGGCGTCCATGGCGCCCTCGCCCTTGCCGGCGCCGACCATGGTGTGCAGCTCATCGATAAACAGGATGATGCGCCCTTCCTGCTTGGACAGCTCATTGAGCAGCGCCTTGAGGCGTTCCTCGAACTCGCCGCGGAACTTGGCGCCGGCAATCAGCGAGCCCATGTCCAGGGCCAGCAGGCGCTTGTCCTTGAGGCCGTCCGGCACCTCGCCGTTGACGATGCGCTGGGCCAGGCCCTCGGCGATGGCGGTCTTGCCCACCCCGGGTTCGCCGATCAGCACCGGGTTGTTCTTGGTGCGTCGCTGCAGCACCTGAATGGTGCGACGGATCTCGTCATCACGGCCGATCACAGGGTCCAGCTTGCCGTCTTCGGCGCGCTTGGTCAGGTCGACGCAGTACTTGTCCAGGGCCTGGCGCGACTCCTCGACATTGGGGTCATTCACCGCCTGGCCGCCGCGCAGGTTGGCTACGGCATTTTCCAGAGCCTTCCTGCTCACGCCCTGGCCGAGCAGCAACTTGCCCAGCTTGGTCCCCTCATCCATAGCCGCCAGCAGCACCAACTCGCTGGAAATAAACTGATCACCCTTCTGCTGCGACAGGCGGTCAGCCTGGTTGAGCAGACGGGCCAGATCCTGGGACAGGTTCACATCGCCGGTAGGGCTCTGGATCTTGCCCAGCTGGTCCAGCTCGCGGGTCAGCGCCTGGCGCAGGCTGGCCACATCAAAGCCCACCTGCATCAGCAACGGCTTGATCGAGCCGCCCTGCTGATCCAGCAGGGCCTGCATCAGGTGCAAGGGTTCGATGGCCGCGTGGTCCATGCCCACGGCCAGGGACTGGGCATCGGACAAGGCCAATTGCAATTTGCTGGTTAAACGGTCGATTCGCATGGAGAGTCATCCCTCTAGGTAAGTACAGGCCGGCGCCCTGATTCGCGCCTGATACAGAAAGCCTGCGAGATGAAGAGTAGATGAGGATGATTGTGCGAGTTTCAAGGCGGCCAATCTTGATCTGGATCAGGCGGCGCCGCTGCAACCTTAGCCGGCCAGCCAGATCAGGCTGGCAAAGCGCCCCGTCTGCACCGCCCGGCGATAGGAGTAGAAGCGCGGGTCGCTATAGGTGCACAAACCGCCCCCATAGACCGCACTGACCCCACTGGCGGCCAGGCGAATGCGTGCCAGCTGGTAGAGGTCGGCCAGGTATTTGCCAGGGTTGGCGCTGGGGAGAAAGGCCTGCACGGCTTCGGCATGCAGGCTGACAAAGGCGGCATGCACCTCGGGCCCCACTTCGAAATGCTCGGGACCGATGGCCGGACCAAGCCACACCAGCACGTCCTCGGGCGGCAGCGCCATAGCGGCCAGAGTGGCCTCCAGCACCCCTGCGGCCAGACCCCGCCAGCCAGCGTGGGCGGCGGCCACCCGGGTGCCTGCGCGATCACAGAACAACACCGGCAGGCAGTCGGCGGTCATCACCGTACAGGCCAGGTTGGTCTGCCCGGTCCAGCTGGCATCGGCTACCGCCACCCGGGTCGGGTCGGCCTCGACTACAGCAATACCATGCACCTGCTCCAGCCAGGCGGTCTTGCAACCCAGCTGACTGAGCAGACGTTGGCGGTTCTTGGCCACCGCCCCGGGCTCATCGCCCACATGCTCGGCCAGATTGAAACTGTCGTAGGGCGGCAAACTGATGCCGCCACTGCGAGTGGTGATGCAGGTCCTGACCCTGGCCGGCGCCGGCCAGTCGGCCACCTGCCAGTCGTGCGCCCGGTTACTCACCCGATAAAGGCCTCGCGGTCCTGGCGCAGCAGGGTCAGCAGCCAGACGAAATCCTCCGGCAGCGGCGACTCCCACTTCATGCGCTGCCCGGTCAGCGGGTGATCCAGTTCGAGAAAGCGCGCATGCAGGGCTTGCCGCGGAAACTCCTTGACCGCCTGCACCATGCCCGGGCTGGCCGCCGGCGGAATACGGAAGCGGCCGCCGTAAACCGGGTCGCCCACCAGAGGAAAACCGACATGGCTCATATGCACGCGAATCTGGTGGGTGCGCCCGGTTTCCAGCTTGACCCGGGCATGGGTGTGCGAGCGAAAGCGCTCCAGCACCCGGTAATGGCTGACCGCCGGCTTGCCACCCTCGGTCACCGCCATGCGCTGACGCTGCGACGAACTACGGCCGATGGGTGCGTTGATCTTGCCGCCAGCGGTGATCACACCGATCACGATGCATTCATAGATGCGGCTAACCGTGCGCTTTTGCAGCTGATCGACCAGACGGGTCTGCGCCTCGATGGTCTTGGCCACCACCATCAGCCCGGTGGTGTCCTTATCCAGACGGTGCACGATACCGGCCCGGGGCACGTTGATAATGTCCGGCACATGGTGCAGCAAGGCGTTGAGCAGGGTACCGTCGGCATGCCCGGCCGCCGGATGCACCACCAGCCCTGCGGGCTTGTCGATGACCAGAATCTGCTCGTCCTCATAGACGATATTCAGCTCGATATCCTGGGCCACCCATTCGCCCTGGGCCTCATGTTCGGCGCTCAGGGCCAGCACGGCGCCGCCATGAACGATATCCCGCGGGCGCAGCACCGCACCGTCCACGGTCAGGCGGCCCTCCTTGATCCAGGCAGACAGGCGCGAACGCGAGTGCTCGGCGAACAGCTGTGCGGCGACTTGGTCGAGGCGCTGGCCGCCCATTTCATAGGGCACCTCGGCGTTCAGTTCAATGGTCTGCTTATTAATAGAGGACATGCTCGGCAACGGCGGGGGCGCAGGCTTTGGTTTCGGCCACACGCTTGTGGTTAAATACGGCGTCTTTGCCCCAGGGATACCGGGGGCGCTCATCATAACAGGACGGCCTCGTTCAAGACAGCCGCCGTCACAGGGACGCAAGCCGCCATGCAAGTGAGACACCTGCTGCTGATCGCAATCCTCGCCTTCACCACCGCCTGCTCTTCCAAGCACGTGGTCGACGAAAACCTGAGCGAGACCGAGCTCTACCAGCAGGCCCAGGCCGATCTGGAAACGCGCAACTTCGGCAGTGCCATTGCCAAGCTCAAGGCCCTGGAGTCCCGTTACCCCTTCGGCCGCTATGCCGAGCAGGCCCAGCTGGAACTGATCTACGCCTACTACAAGAACGTCGAGCCGGAAGCCGCCAAGTCCTCGGCCGACCGTTTTATCCGCCTGCATCCGCAGCACCCCAGCGTCGATTACGCCTATTACCTCAAGGGCCTGGCCTCCTTCGACCAGGATCGTGGCTTGATCGCGCGCTTCGTACCACTGGACATGACCAAGCGTGACCCGGGTGCAGCCCGCGACTCCTACAACGAGTTTGCCCAGCTCACCAGCCGCTTCCCCAATAGCCGCTACGCCCCGGACGCCAAGCAGCGCATGATCTATCTGCGTAACCTGCTGGCCGCCTATGAAGTGCATGTCGGCCAGTATTACCTGACCCGCAACGCCTATGTTGCCGCGGCCAACCGGGGCCGCTATGTGGTGGAAAACTTCCAGGAGACCCCGGCGGTTGGCGACGGCCTGGCCCTGATGGTCGAGGCTTACCAGCGCCTGACCCTGGATGACCTGGCCGCCACCAGTCTGGAAACCCTCAAACTCAACTACCCGGACCATCCGAGCATCGCCACTGGCCAGTTCGTGCCGCGGGAGCGAGGCGATGAAGAGCGCTCCTGGCTGGCCAAGGCCACCCTGGGCCTGATCGAAACCGACACGCCACTGCCGCCGGGCGAAACCCGTGCCAGCCAGGACGTGATCCGCCAGTACGAAGACGCCGAGCAGCAGATCCCCCGCGAACTGATGGGCGACGAACCGCAAGCCAAGAAGCGCTCCTGGTTCAGTTACCTGACCTTCGGCCTGTTCGACTGAGTCAACCCTGACAATAAGAAAGCCGCGCACTGCGCGGCTTTCTTATATGTGCTGTGGAGGGTTGCCGACTTTTACACAGGCTTTACCTGGCCTGACGCAATCTCCAGCGCCAATACGTGGTCGAATCCAGTACCCGGAGCACGCGGTACTTAGAGAAGAATCGACCAAGCCCAGCACATCCCCCTGATCAGCGGGCTGGTAGCCAGCCTGGGCCTGTTCGACCTGCCAGCGGCCCAGGGCGACAACCACGAGGGGTGATTGCCGGTGCGGTAGTGGGCGCCGTGGTGGGAGGCATAATTGCCTGCCATCACCATGATCATCCCAGACACTACCATGAGCCTGTCACGCTCTATCGGCAGTCGTTCACTATGCTCTACTACCCGTCCAGACCGGTGTACTGAAAGGCCAAACCTTTCACACCGACACAAAAAGCACCATCGCCACTACAGCCATTATGGCCACCAGCGCTAGCCGAGCCCCTAAGCAGACAGGCCTGGCGCTCACCGCGTGCAGTGAATGCCAGGCCTGAATCATCCAGATGCAGTCACAGCCGTGCGCCGAACAACAGGCTGCTGCGCTGAGCTTAACCCTGCAGAAACCGCAGGGTATCGGCGGCGCTCTGCTGGGGAATCTCTTCCATGGGGATATGCCCGACGCCCGGGTAAGTCTTGACCTGGATCCCCGGTAAATCACGCTGCCAGAGCGGCACATGCTGCGGCGATATCCAACGATCACGCTCGCCCCAGAGCAGCAGCGTCGGCGCCTGGATCTGCGCCACCCGCGCCGGTGTGCCGTACAATTCCTGTTTATTGACCTGCAGCAGAACACGGAAGATATCCATCATCGCCCGCCTGTTACCCGGGCGCCGGGTCAGGTCATAGTAACGATCCACCACCCCGGCCTTGATCCGCGACGGCTCGCCATAGACCTCCTTGATGCCCTGGGCTATCAGGGCACGGGGCATCCACATTGGCATCAAACGGGTTGCCCCCGGCAAGGCCGCCGCCGCAATCATCCACGGCACCTTGCGCATGGGGTAGCCGGCTGGATCGATCAGCACCAGCTTGCTTACCCTCGCCGGCTCCGCCAGGGCGAAGTTCCAGGCGATATACCCCCCCAGCGAGTTGTCCACCAGGGCGGCCTGGCGGACCTGCAGATAGTCGAGCAGCATACCCAGCACCTTGATCATCCGCTCGGCGGAATACTGGCCGTCGCGGGCCGGGCCGGTCAGGCCAAACCCCGGCACGTCGAAACGGATAACCCGGTAGTCCTTGGCGAACGCCGGCAGCCAGTCGTCCCAGGTATGCAGCGAAGCCACCACGCCATGGATCAAGACCAGCGCCGGTTTGTCGCGGCTGCCTTCATCGCGGTAGTGCAGATTGAAACCATCCAGCTCGATATAACGCGAACCGGCGGTGGCACTGCCATAGCGCGCCTTGAGTCGCTCCAGGGGTAAGGCGCCAAAGCCCAGACCGGCCAAGCCGCTCGACAGGGGTGAGGCGAAGGGAAGACTGGAAGCAGACATGCGGGCACCTCGGTACTGTTGTTATTGAGATAGGTGAACGCCTGCATCAGACCATGGATCAGCCGACATCGCGCCCAACCTAGGTTGAGACAGTGGCACGGCACAGCGAAGCAATCAGCAACTGGCTGAGGACCCGCTTGGCCTGCTCGATCTC
>JBFHPI010000182.1:0-6539 GCA_041592855.1 Pseudomonas sp. | reverse complement strand
GCCTGACGGCTATCTCTATCTGCTTACGGATGCGGCCAACGGTCAACTGCTCAGGCTTGGCTTGCGCGAGGATTGAGCGGGGAACAGCCAGCGCCTTGTACTGGCAAGGCGCTGTAGCGTGGCCTTACTTCTTGCCGATGGTGATCTGCTTGGAGGCGCCGTAGACCTGGCCGCTGACGCCCTTGGCGATCTGCTGGATTTCACCGCCTGATTGCAGGAATGCGGCGATTTGCGCGTCGAGCGAAGCGCTGGTTTCAACGGCCGGAGCCGGCTTGGATTTGCTGGTGGAGGCTTTTACGCGCATGACGGCCATTAACCTATTTAAAAATTAATTTGGCCGCACATCTTACCTGAAATACTTGACAATTACCCGGTAAATATTATTGGGCGGATAAGAAAGAGGTCAAAATTAGCTTTTTGCATGTATGGCAATACTCATAAGGCATATGTAGGTCTATGTTTTATATAGATTAATCCTGCCTTGAAAAATAATGGACGAACGCTGGAAAAGCGCCGTTTGGTATCGTTTCCGGGATATTCTCCAGGCCACTGTCTGTTGGCGCCGAGAAAGGCCATGGCAACTCGGGTAGAATGCGCGGCTGAAAATAAGGGTAGGGCATCATGGCGCTGATTGGACGGATGAATAGTTTGCAGGTGGTCAAGCACACCGATTTCGGCCTGTATCTGGATGGCGGAGCGGATGGTGAAATCCTGCTGCCCAAACGCTATATACCGAGCGACAGCCCCAGTGAAATCGAAGACTGGCTGAATGTCTTTGTTTACCTGGACAGTGAAGACAAGCTGATCGCCACCACGGAAAAACCCAAGGTGCAGGTGGGCGAGTTCGCCAGCCTGAAAGTGGTGGATATCAATCGCGTTGGCTTGTTCCTTGACTGGGGGCTGCCCAAGGATCTGCTGCTGCCCCATTCGGAAGAGAAGCGTCCACTGCAGGTTGGTGATTATTGCGTCGTGCATGTGTTTCTCGACAAACGCAGCAAGCGCATCACCGCCAGTGCCAAGCTGGATCGCTACCTGGACAAGCTGCCGGCCAACTACAAAAGCGCTCAGGAGGTCGATCTGCTGGTGGTCGAGGCCACCGACATGGGCTTCAAGGCCATCATCAATGGCCAGCACTGGGGCCTGATCCACAAGAACGAGGCCTTCAAATTCCTGCGTTCGGGCATGCGCGAGAAGGGCTATATCAAGGAAATGCGCAGCGACGGCAAGATCAGCCTCAGCCTGCAGCAGATTGGTGAAGAGCTGATGGGCAGCCTGAGTCAGCAGATTCTGGCCAAACTGCGCGAACAGGGTGGTGTGCTGGAACTGAGCGACAAGAGCTCGCCGGAGGCCATCAGCGCGCACTTTCGCGCTAGCAAGGGCAACTTCAAAAAGGCCATCGGCGGACTGTACAAACAAGGCCTGATCCAGATTCACGCCGACCGCATCGAACTGGTCAAAGGTTAAAGCCCGCAGCCCTGGGCCATCTTGAGTCGCACGGGGCGTTGAGGAATACTGCTCAGGCGCTGCCGTTATAGCTCAGTTGGTAGAGCAACTGATTCGTAATCAGTAGGTCGGAGGTTCGACTCCTCTTAACGGCACCAGATAAATCAAAGGCTTGCAGCGATGCAGGCCTTTTGTTTTTTCGGCGAGTGCCGGGGCTCTTGTTACTGACGGTTTCCGTTGTGGTGGCGCTGCTTGTGCTGCAGGGCCTGCAAGCTGCTTTGCGGGTCCAGGGTGCTCAGGGCGGCGAACTGGCTGATAAAAACCTGCACGCCGAAGCGCTCGAGGAAGTCACTGCGACGTAGCTGGTCCATCACCGGTCCCTTGACTTCCGACAGATGCAATTGCACGCCTGCGGCCTGCAGGCGTTCGGCGATGGCTTCCAGCGAGTCCAGGGCGCTGGCGTCGATCAGGTTGATCCCGGAGCACATCAGCACCAGATGACGCACATGGGGACGGCTGGCGATCAGCGCGCCGATACGCTCCTCCAGGTAGCGGGCGTTGGGGAAGTACAGGCTTTCGTCGACTCGAAGCGACAGCACGCTGGGGGACTCAATGACGGCAACCCGCTCGACATTGCGAAAGTGCTCGCTACCCGGCACCTGGCCGACCACTGCCATATGTGGGCGGCTGGTACGCCAGAGAAATAGCAGCAGAGAGAGGGCGACACCAAGCAGGATGCCGACCTCCACGCCGATCAGCAGCACGCCGAGCAGGGTGGCCAGCTGGGCGGCGCCATCCTGGCGCGAGTAGCGCCAGGTGCGGCGCAGCGAGCCCAGGTCCACCAGGCTGAGTACGGCGACGATAATGCTGGCAGCCAAGACGGCCTGCGGCAGGTTGTGCAGCAGGGGTGTAAGCAGCAGCACGCTAAGGCCGATGCCTGCAGCGGTGAAGACGCCGGCCATGGGCGTCTGGGCGCCGGCATTGTGGTTGACCACCGAGCGGGCGAAGCCGCCGGTGACTGGGAACCCACCGCTGAATGCGGCGCTCAGATTGGCCGCGCCGAGGCCTAGCAGCTCATTGTCAGGGTCGATACGTTGGCGCCGCTGTGCGGCCAGGGTCTGTCCAACCGAGACGGATTCGACAAACCCCACCAGGCTGATCAGCAGGGCGGCCGGTACCAGCTGCAGGGCCAGTTCAAGGTTCAGGGTGGGCAGGCTCAGACCCGGCAGGCCCTGAGGAATGCTGCCCACCACCCGAACCCCGCTCTGCTCCAACTGCAGCAGACTGACCGCCAGGATGGCCAGCATGATCGCCAGCACCGGGCCCGCCTTGGCCATGTGGCTTGCCGCCTGCGCCGTCAACCCCAGACGTTGCAGCAGGCCCTGCAGCCGGGTGCGTGACCACCATAGCCAGGTCAGGCTAAGCAGGGCAATCAGTCCTGTTGGCCAGTGGCTGGCCGGCAAGCCTTGCCAGAGTTGCGGCAGGATTTGTAGCAGGTTATCGCCGGAGGCCGAAATGCCCAGCAAATGCTTGAACTGACCTGCAGCGATCAGGATGCCCGAGGCACTGATAAAACCGGAAATGACCGGATGGCTGAGGAAATTGGCGAGAAAACCCAGGCGCAGGATGGCCATGGCACTCAGCAGCAGCCCGGATAACAGCGTCAGCAGCAGCGCCGCGCCAATGTATTCGGGGCTCCCTGCGGGAAATAGCGGCGTGAGTGCTGCTGCGGTCATCAGTGACACCACTGCCACCGGGCCGACGGCTAGCGTGTGGCTGGAGCCGAACAGGGCATACGCCAGCAGCGGCAAGAGGCTGGCATACAGGCCCATGACCGGCGGCAGGCCGGCGAGCATGGCGTAGGCCAGGCTCTGGGGGATCAGCATCAGGGTGACGATCAGGGCGGCGAGGCCGTCCTGGCTGGCATGCGTCCGGTTGTAGTGGCGTCCCCAGTCCAGGCAGGGCAGCCAGCGGCTGAATTTCATGGGCGCTGCTTCCGCTGTCAAAGCACGTTGAGGGGGATCTTCAGGTAGCGGGTGCCATTGTCCTCAGGCGGCGGCAGCTGACCGGCGCGCATATTGACCTGCACCGACGGCAGAATCAGGGACGGCATGCCGAGGGTCGCATCCCGAGCGTTGCGCATGGCGACGAAGTCCGCTTCGCTGATGCCCTCATGGGCATGCACGTTATGTGCGCGCTCTGCCGCCACCGTGGTTTCAAAGCAATAGCCCTCGCGTCCCGGTGCCCCGTAGTCATGGCACATAAACAGACGTGTCGCCCCTGGCAGGGCAAACAGCTTGCGGATAGAGCGGAACAGGGCATGGGCGTCTCCGCCGGGAAAGTCGCAACGGGCGGTGCCGTAGTCGGGCATAAACAGAGTGTCGCCGACAAAGCCTGCATCGCCTATCAGGTAGGTCATGCAGGCTGGCGTGTGGCCAGGTGTATGCAGGGCACGCGCCTCGATATTGCCTATCCTGAAGGTGTCGCCGTCCTTGAATAGCTGATCGAACTGACGGCCATCGGTGGCAAAGTCGCTCTCGACGTTGAACAGCTTGGCGAAGGTGTCCTGCACGACGGTGATCTGCTCGCCGATGGCCAGGCGGCCGCCCAGCTCACGCTTGAGGTAGGGCGCGGCCGAGAGGTGATCGGCATGCACATGGGTTTCCAGCAGCCAGTCCACTCTCAGCTGATGCGTGCGCACATAGTGGATCAGGCGATCGGCGCTGCTAGATGAGGTGTGCCCTGAGGCCGGATCGTAATCCAGCACCGAGTCAATAATGGCGCAGTGCCGGGTGCTGGGGTCTGTGACCACATAGCTGTAGGTGTAGGTGGCGGGATCGAAGAAGGCTTCAATCTGGGCTTGCATGATGGGGCTCCTGGGGAGGGGCTTCATTTAAGAATGATCTTAACTATTTTTTGGTTCTATAGTTAGATTTAAAAAGAATATAAGGGGGTGTGCATTAGGTTTGGCTCCCCGGTTGGCAGCCCGAGTCTGTGGTAGGACAGTGAGCACTGTCCCGCAGTCAGGATCTGTTCAGCGCCTTAAGGCTAGGTTTCGCTGCCCTGATCATCCGGTCGCGGCATGCATTCGACCCGGTTGCGCCCGCCTTGTTTGGCGCTATAGAGCAGGCGATCGGCGCTGTCCACCAGTTGGCCGAGGGTCTGCCCCGGCTGCCATTGACTGACACCGAAGCTGGCGGTGACCCAGAGGTCGGCGTGCAGCGGCGCCGAGGCCACCTGGGCGCGCAACTTCTCGGCAATATCGCAGGCGTGACCCAGGTCGGTATGGGGCATCAGGACGATAAACTCCTCGCCGCCCCAGCGGCACAGGCTGTCGGCTTTGCGCAGCTGAGATCTGAGCCGCTGCGCCAGGGCACTGAGTACCTTGTCGCCTACCTCATGACCGTACTTGTCATTGATCTGCTTGAAGTGGTCGAGGTCGAGAAAAATCAGGCTCAGGGGCTCGCCATAACGCTCGGCGCTGGCGATGGCCTGCTGCGTCACCTCCTCGAACTTGCGCCGGGTCCACTGACCGGTCAGGCGATCGGTATTGGCCAGTTCTTCCAGCATTTGGTTGCTTTGCAGCAGTTGTTGTTCAGCCTCGCGCCGCCGTCCTACCTCACGGCGCAGGCGAGTGCTGAGGCGGGCGAAACGCAGGGCAATGGCGGTGACCACCAGCAGTGTGAGTAGGGCGCTGGCGACTATCTGATAGAGCAGGCGATGATCGGTCTTGAGCCTGCGTGTGTAGAGAAAGCTGTCCAGATCCAGGCTGCCCTGGGCGAGGCCCAGCTCCACATAGTAATGGGCAATGGTTTCCCAACGCCCGGGGTTCATATGCCCCAGCTGCACCAGCTCGGGCATGATCAGCTGCTTGAGTTGTTCGGCCTCGAAGCGCAGGTGGGCCAGGCTTTTCTGTGGGGCGTAGCGCTGGTGAATCAGCTGGACGCTTTCTTCGACATGCGCCAGGGCGTATTGCCAGCCCCGCAGGCTGGCCTGGAGAAAGGCTTCCACCTGGTCGGGGCGGCGGCGCAGCAGGTCGATGCGGGTGCTCAGTACGTCGTTGTAGAAGTTGACCCCATATTCGCGGGGTTTGAGCAGGCGGTAGGGCACCTTCTGCTGGCTCAACCAGAAGGGCTCATTGGATACGTAGCCGTTGTAGGCATCGGTATGACCGTCGATCAGGTCTTGTGGATTGAAACTGGTGGGTTGTTGCTCCACTTGGTCAAGGCGAATGCCTTCGCGCAGCAGCATGATGCGCAACTCGGCGCTTTCCGGCAGCGGCATAAGCATGACCCGTTTGCCGGCCAGGTCCTGGGGGGTGTAGATACCCGAGTCGGCCCGCACGATCCAGGTGGTGGGGGAGCTCTGCATCAGGGCGGCCAGGGCGACCACGGGCTTGCCGGCCATGTGGGCGATAACCAGACCGCTGTTGCTGATGGCAAAATCCACCTCGCCGGCCAGCAGGCTGTCTATGGGGTTGGGCGTGCCCGGCCCACCCGGCAGGATTTCCACTTCCAGCCCGGCTTCGCGGTAGTAGCCTTTTTCCAAGGCCATGTAATAGCCGGCAAACTGAAATTGCGGCAGCCAGCGCAGTTGCAGGCGCAGGGGCTCGGCTGTCAGGGCCAGGCCCGGAAGGCAGAAGACCAGAGCCAGCAGTGCTCGCGCTAGCAAAAATCGGGTGTGGCGCAGGCCAGATGGAGTGTGCATCTCGACCCCCTGTGGGGCTGGCAGGCGGTCGCGCTGCCGTTACGTCCTTGTAGTGCGGCCCGGCAGACTCTACACCTGCCGGGCTACAGTTCAGTGTTGGGTGTCGTAGTTGTTCAGGGAGATCACGCGGGTCTTGCCGATGCGGTGGCGGTAGATCTCGCGCAGGTACTTGATGGCCTTCTTCACGCTGTCGCGGGACAGGCGGATGTCGTTGATGGAGACGAACTTGTCCTGATCGTGAATCAGCTCGCGGTACTTCTTCTCCTTGCGCGCGCTGTCTCGCTCGGTGCGGATCATCAGCCGGTACTGCGTCGACAGGATCTCGCCCTGCTCGTCACCGAACACGTTGGCGGTCCACTCGTGGACCGATCGCTTCGCGAACTCGCTCT
>JBFHPI010000181.1:0-6549 GCA_041592855.1 Pseudomonas sp. | reverse complement strand
TCTGACCATCCATATCCAGCTGTACCAGGCCACTGAGCACGACCCAGTGCTTGCGGCGGTGAAGATGGTAATGTGCAGCCAGCCCAGCACCCGGAGTGACTGTCAGCAGCAGGAGTTGGTGATGATCATCCGCTTTCAGCAGCGTGCTGCTGCCCCAGGCATGCACACGAGCGGGCGCTGCAAGCGCATGGGGCAACAAAACAGCCGGCTGCGCCAATGCAGCAACGGCGCTCGGTATCACTGGGCTGGAATCCTCTGCAGGGTGGCCAACAGGCGAGGGCTGGCCAGGGTCATGGACCCTTGACGCAGGTACTGCAGTGGTTTCGCCAGCGACGCCCTCATGCCGCGAAGACGATGCAGCGCGACGAAAGCGACGCACCCTAATGCTGGGCGTGGGCAGTTTGGGCCAGGTGAAATGAACCTCACCGCCGCGCAGGGCATCGAGTACCCGCAAGAGCCCGCCCGGCACTTCAAACCGACGCTTGTTGAGGATAATGCCATCCACCTGACCGAAGGCCGTGTTGAGCACCGAAAGCATGTTTTGCAGCGCCGGCACCGTACTGGTTTTGGCCTCGACCACCAGGGCGATCAGGTCGGCATGACGCAACGCCAGAAAAGCCTCTTCATGGCTTAACAGCGCCGAGGCATCCAGCAGGCGAATCTCCCCCGGCCGCGCCGGACTGTCGCTGTCAAAGCGGACGTGATGGCCACGCTCGCTCAACAGAGCAGTCAGCTGTTCGATGACAAAACTGACACCTTCACCGCTGCCCCCCGAGGTTAACGCCAAGGTCAGTCCCTTGTGCTCGATATCCGTGGCGGGTAGCAGGCTGTAGAGACGATAGAGACTGGCCTTGAAAGCGCTACTGGGTGACCAGGGGCGAGCCCCCAGATCCTCTAGCGTGGTCCACAACGGCACCTTGAAAGTCTCCTCAATGCGCGCGCCATCATGGATGCGCTGATCGAGCAAGTAACAGATGTAAAGTGTCAGCAACCCCACGGCCAATCCGGCAGGCAAGGCCAGCAACAAGATCATCAGGCTCTTGGGGAAAACCCGGCTGGGGTTGAGCGTGGCGCGCTCAATAGTGGCGATATTGCTGATCTGACTGTTGTCCAGTGCCTGGTCAATGCGGGCTTTTTCCAGATTTTCGGCATACAGGGCGAAGTTTTTCTCGGCACTGGTCAACTCGAGCATCAGCTGACTGATTTTGGGCTCGCGCTGCATGATGCGCTGGCGCTCAGCCTGTAGTGCGCTGAGTTGCTGATCAAAGTCGCGAATCTGTCCGGCCAGTTGCCGGTCCCGTAATTCGGCATCCATGATCTGCTGTTTAAGGTTGACCACAATGCCATTGGGCGCGAGGTTCTTCGAGCGCTCCAGGCGCTCGTCTTGCTCACCAATCAGCGCCTCCATCTGTGCGATGTTTTCTTCCAGCTCTCGAACCGGCGGGGCGCTGGGCAAGAAGGTGCGCAACCGCTCTGCACGCTCCTGCTTGAGGGCATTGAGGCGGCGCCTAAGGTCAAGCAGTGATGGGTTGAGACTGATCTCACGGTCAGTGATGACTTCCGCAGGCAGGCGCTTGAGCTGCAGGCGCGCATCCGCGAGAAAGCTGCCCAGACCGGCTTGTTCGTTGAGGTTCTCACCTCGGGCATCGGTAATGCGGTTGATCTGATTGGTAAGGTTGTCCAGCCGTTCTGCGACACTGATCGAGTTGACCGCCTTGAGCTGCTCACCGAGCTGCTGCTTGAGCTGATCGATATGCCCGGCGACCTTCTGCATTTCCTTGTCATAGAAGGCATAGAGGCTATCGCGACTCAACACTCGAGTGCGTTCTTTCAGGTAGGCCTCAATCCAGGTTTCGACTACTTTCTGGGCAATCGCCGGATCATTCCAGGTAAAGCTGATTTCCATCACCGCCGAGCCCGCTTCATGGCCCACGCTGAAGTTTTTCTCCAGCTTCTTGGCCAGCCGCTCAACCGGCGTCTGCGCCTCGACAATCCCGAAAACCTGCAGAACGCGGCGCAGTGCTTCGATGACCGCGCCCGTCACTTTGCCCAGATAGAATTCGACGGTCTTCCAGAAACCCTGGGGCCGATAGTGGGCGCTCATCTCGATATAGCGTTCGGCGACCATGCGCACGATCGGCCGCCCGGTAAGCATGCGCTCCTCGTCGACAATCGGATCACGCTGGGTACTCGGCGCGATCAGCGCCTGGCGGTTGCCGACCTCAATGGGCAGGGTGGTGCTCTCGCGCCCCGGCTTTACCAGCAAACGGGCGTTGGACTCGTATTTGGCCGGTAGCACAAAAGCGCCCAGCACCGCGACCAGCACCGTGGCGGCAACCGCCCACTGGAATTCGCGGCGAAAAATAAAGAACAGCCGCAGCAGATCGCGAAAGGAGCGGATTTCTAGCATGACCCACTCCACACGGATCCAGGCTCAAGACACTGGAGCATCGACATAAACCAGGGCTCTCTCATCATGAACCTATGGGTTGACAATCGTGCCGATATTGTTGGTTGTATTACCGCTATTGCTCACATCGGTACCATTCAAGTCGTAGTTGAAGCCCACGCCGATCCCCTTGTTGATCGGAATCAGGCGGGTGAAATACATGTCCACGGCTTCAACCGCACTGCCGATCCCCGACTGCGGCACATAGATAATGTCGCCACGTTGCATGGCCACCATGGGGCGATCCTGGTCCTGCAACAGCGTGGCCAGGCTGAAGAAGTACAGCTTGTACTTACCATCGGTACCGGCCCGCAACAGCGCGATATTGTCGCTGTCAGCCGAGGGCAGGACGCCGCCGGAAGCCAGGAGCACCTGTTCCAGAGTGGCGTGACCAACCAGGTCGAAGAAGGCGGCATTGGGCACGGCCCCACCCACAAATACCTTGTTGCTGGGTGCGATGGCGATATTCACCGTGGCATTTGGGCGACGGTAGATTTTGGCCAACTTGGCCGTCACTTCCTCGGCCACCTCTTCGGGGGTACGCTGGTCCGCCTTGATCAGACCAACGAACGGCATGGAGAAGTAGCCATCCGGGCGGACCACGAACAGCGTCATGTCGTCCTTTTCCGATGGCTCCTGTGCATCACGCACGATACGCAAGGTGTCGCCGCTTTGGATGCGCACCTGCGGCGGCGGCAACTCAGCCAGTTTGTAGATTTCCTCATGCCGCAACTTGAGCGCCTGGTTATCCGGCAGGTGAACCCGCGCTGGCGTGCTGCAGCCTGCGACACTGAGTGCCAGCAACAGCAAAGCAATCACTTTGCCCTGAACGGATGACTTTTTTGGATACGCGAACATGGGTCTAGGTCCAGTAGTTGGAATACATACTTAGGTGGCGCTTGAGGGGGCTGGCGAGTGAGGCTTCACGAAGCCCCAGGCGATAGCCAAGCAATTTCAGGGCCGTGCGCACAACCACCTCTGGCACTCGCCAGTATTCGCCAGCCGCCATGAGAGCCTGCAGTTCTGCTTTGACATAACGCATACCCTCCCCCCCTGCCGAGCCGAAGGCCTCATGAATCCAGCGCTCACGGCCGTAGAACACGCCAATGTCGAAGTAGCGCCGAAACTCTTCCAGCAGGCGGTAGTCATGGGAGTGAAAGACCTGAGCATCGGCTGCGTAGCGCACCGCGTAGCCAGCTAACAGCATCCTGGCCGCAACGTAGGCATCCTCGCTGCCGATCACGTCCTGCGGAAAGCCACCGATGGACGCCAGAGCATCTCGTCGATAGGCGGCAAAGGAGTCCGAGTTGAAGCAGGTTTTTATGCCCAACGCTGCGGCGTCGCTCAGGCGTTTGCTGCGCCCCTGCGCCGGATAGTTGAAGCGCCGCGACTGGGCACCCAGCAGGCCGGCCCCAGGGTGGGGCAACTGCCGGCCATAGGCCACACCAATATCCGTTTCGCTGTAGAGGTTGGCCACAAGCCGGGCAAAGCTCTGCCCATCTGCAGGAATGGCATCCTGGGTCAGGTAGATCAGCGTCTGGGCACTCACCAGCTGACTGGCCCAACGCCGCGTGCCACCGTGGTTGAACTGTTTTGGTTCAATCACTTCGACGCGTGCACCATAGGCCCGAAAGCGGGCCACGCTGTCGTCCGAGGACGCACTGTCGACCACCAGCACTTCATCCGGCTGCAGGCTCTGCGCCGCCAGGGCCGGCAACAGCCGATCCAGATGCGGCCCGGCATTGCGCACCGGAATGATCAGGGCGAGGGACATCAGCCCGACACCTCGGCGTCCTGCACGCGGCCGTAGAGATCATTAAACCTGACAATGTCGTCTTCACCCAGGTATTCCCCGCTCTGCACTTCAATCATCTGCAAATCAATCACCCCCGGATTGCTAAGGCGGTGAGTGTGCCCGGCGGGGATATAGGTCGATTCGTTGGTATTGAGCAGGAAGTCGCGCTCTCCATTAACGACTCGAGCCGTGCCACTGACGACAATCCAATGCTCGCTGCGATGATGGTGCATTTGCAGTGACAGGGACTCACCCGGCTTGACCATGATGCGCTTGATTTTGAAGCGCGCCCCTTCTTCAAGCACGGTATAGGTTCCCCAGGGGCGATTGACCGTATTGTGCAGGCGATAGGCGTCATGGCCACGTCGCTTCAGTTCATGAGCAATAAACTTGACGTCCTGAGTACGCTCTCCATTGGCGATCAGCAGCGCATCCGGGGTATCGATAATGACGAGGTTGTCGACGCCGACCGCGCCGATCACGCGCTGGGGCGAGTCGATAAAGCAGTCGTGGACATCATGCAGGATCACATCGCCCTTGATCTGGTTGCCCTGTTTATCACGCGGCGCCAGCTCTCGCAGGGCCTGCCAGGAGCCAATATCACTCCAGCCCAGAGTACAGGGCACCACTGCGGCCTTGTCTGAACGCTCCATCAGGGCATAGTCGATGGAGATATCCTCCACAAGGGCGAACTGCCCGGCGTCCAGCTCCACCTGCACACCTTGCGCGCCTTGCAGCCGGCGACTGCCGGCCAGACACGCCCGCACGCCATCCAGCATGCCCGGGGCGTGGAGCGCCAGCTCATCGAGGAGGGTGTCGACCCGAAAGCAGAACATGCCAGCATTCCACAAGTGGCGGCCACCCTCGAGGTAGGACTGGGCCCTGGCCAAGTCGGGCTTCTCCACAAAGCTGGCAACCGCAAACCCGTCCGCGCCAATGGCCGCCCCTTGCTCGATATAGCCAAAGCCGGTTTCAGGATGCTCGGGATGAATACCGAAGGTCACCAACAGCCCCTGTTCGGCCAGCAGGCGAGCACGCTGGACCGCCGTTGCGAATGCCGCCTGGTCGCTGATCAGGTGATCAGCCGGCAGCACCAACAACTGGGCATCCCCGCCATACTGCTGCAAGGCATGCAAGGCCGCTGCCGCAATGGCAGGCGCCGTATTGCGCCCCAGGGGCTCGAGGATAAAGTCGTAGCAAAGCGGCTGTTTCGCATCGAGCGCACGGTAATCGTCCAGCGTGCGGAACAGCAGGTCGCGGCTGATCACCGTCAGCAGAGCCTGCACCTCATCCAGCGCAACCGCCCGCAGCAGAGTCTTCTGCAGCAGGCTCTGGCCATCGGCCAAACACATGAATGGTTTGGGCGCAGCCTCACGGGAAACCGGCCACAACCGCGTGCCGGCACCACCGGCGATGATGCATGGAATAAGCCTGCTCATGATCAATAGGCCTCCTGGGTCAGGACCACCGCCGGCAGGGTGCGCAGCAGAATGTAGAGATCGAACCACACGGACCAGTTCTCGATGTACTCCAGATCAAACTCAACACGCTTCTCGATTTTCTCCAGGGTGTCGGTCTCGCCGCGATAGCCGTTGACCTGGGCCCACCCGGTGATGCCCGGTTTAACCCGGTGGCGTGCGGTGTACTCCTGTACCGCATCCTCGAACAGGATGCCGGCCGCCTTGGTCGCCGTGGCATGGGGCCGTGGGCCGACCATGGACATACTGCCCAGCAACACATTGAACAGCTGCGGCAATTCGTCCAGTGACGTGCGCCGGATAAAGCGGCCGACCCGGGTAATGCGCTCGTCATCGCGGGTGGTCTGACGTGCCGCATGGGCATCACGCTGGTGGTGATACATCGAACGGAACTTGTACACCGCGATCAGACGGTTGTTATAGCCATAACGCTTCTGCCGGAAGAGCACCGGCCCTGGCGAATCCAGCTTGATCGCCAGGGCCAGCACAACCATCAGCGGCGCGAGCAGCGCCAGCGCCAGGCTGGACAGCAGCAGATCCTCAATCCGCTTGATCAAGGGCGACCAACCATTGAGTGGAATTTGCGAGACATTAAACATCGGCAAACCACCCACTTTGGTGATGCGGTTGTGGGCATGCCGGAATGCCACCATGTCCGGCACCAACAGTACATTTACCGGCAGCCGACGCAACTCGCGAACGATCTGCCCAATGCGGCTCTCGGCAGACCAGGGCAAGGCTATCAGCACCTGACTGACCTTTTCCTTGCGCACCATCTTGACCAGCTGGCGGCTGTCACCCAGCAGCGGCAGACCTGCCACCATCGG
>JBFHPI010000180.1:0-6558 GCA_041592855.1 Pseudomonas sp. | reverse complement strand
TTGCCAGTCCGGTATCTAAAGTACCTTCCCCGCAGCAATACTGAGAGCCACAAAAAAGCCCGCCGTATGGCGGGCTTGATTGCGCTTCGGCTATGGCTTAGTTGCCGTATACCGGGAACTTGGCACAGACCGCCTTGACCTGCTCGCGTACACGGGCTTCGACGGCCTCGTCGCCCAGGTTGGCGAGGATTTCGCAGATCCAGCCGGCCAGCTGGCGGCATTCCTCTTCCTTGAAGCCGCGGGTGGTCACAGCCGGGGTGCCGATGCGCAGGCCCGAGGTGACGAAGGGCGAGCGCGGATCGTTCTGCACGCTGTTCTTGTTCACGGTGATAAAGGCGCGACCCAGGGCGGCGTCGGCGTCCTTACCAGTGATGTCCTGCTTGATCAGACTGAGCAGGAACAGGTGGTTCTCGGTGCCGCCGGAAACCACGTCATAGCCGTTGTCGATAAACACCTGGGCCATGGTCTGGGCGTTCTTGATCACCTGGGCCTGATAGGCCTTGAACTCGGGCTGCAAGGCTTCCTTGAAACACACGGCCTTGGCGGCGATGACGTGCTCCAGCGGGCCACCCTGGCCACCGGGGAAGACCGCGGAGTTGAATTTCTTCTCCAGGGCTTCGTTGGCACGGGCCAGGATCAGGCCGCCGCGCGGGCCGCGCAGGGTCTTGTGGGTGGTGGTGGTGACCACATCGGCAAACGGTACCGGGTTGGGGTACAGGCCAGCAGCGACCAGGCCCGCGACGTGGGCCATGTCGACGAACAGGTAGGCACCGACCTTGTCGGCGATGGCGCGGAAGCGCGGGAAGTCCAGCACCTGGGAGTAGGCGCTGAAGCCGGCAATGATCATCTTCGGCTTGTGTTCAACGGCCAGGCGCTCGACTTCGTCGTAGTCGATCAGGCCGGCGTCGGTGATGCCGTACTGCACGGCGTTGTAGATCTTGCCAGAGAAGCTGACGCTGGCGCCGTGGGTCAGGTGGCCGCCGTGGGCCAGGCTCATGCCCAGTACGGTGTCGCCGGCATTGAGCAGGGCCATGTAGACGGCCGAGTTGGCCTGGCTGCCTGAGTGCGGCTGGACGTTGGCGTAATCGGCACCGAACAGCTCCTTGGCTCTGTCAATTGCAAGCTGCTCGACGATGTCGACGTATTCGCAGCCACCGTAGTAACGCTTGCCCGGGTAGCCTTCGGCGTACTTGTTGGTCAGCACGCTGCCCTGGGCTTCCATCACCGCCGGGCTGGTGTAGTTTTCCGAGGCGATCAGCTCGATGTGATGTTCCTGGCGTTGGGCTTCCTGCTCCATCGCGGCAAACAATTCGGCGTCATAACGGGCAAGAGTCAAATCACGGCTGAACATGGCATTCCCCTGAGAAAATCAGCTGGGCGGTAGAAAGAGGGGGCGAATTCTAACCCATCCTGCGCCGGCAGGCATATGAGCCTCGATCATCTGGCGGACAAGTGGGGTTCATGCGCCTGTGCTCGCGTCTTAGCTGAGCATAAAGAGCGAGGTTGCGCCGAACAGGGCGGTGAACTGGGTGGCGCTCATGGGGCGGCCGAGGAGGAAGCCCTGCACTTCGTCACAGTCATGACCGCGCAGGAAGTCCAGTTGGGCCAGGGTTTCCACCCCTTCGGCGATCACGGTGAGGTTGAGACTGTGGGCCATGGCAATGATGGCGCGGGCGATCTGACCATCCTGCTCGCCATGGGGTAGACCGTCGACAAAGCTGCGGTCGATCTTCAGTACGTCGATGGGGAATTCTTTCAGGTAGTTGAGCGAGCTGTAGCCGGTGCCGAAGTCGTCGATGGCGATGCACAGACCCAGGCGCTTGAAACTGGCAAGCGTCTGCATGGCACTGGACACGTCTTCCATCAGGATGCTTTCGGTCAGCTCCAGCTCCAGGCAGGCCGCAGGGATGCCGGTGCTCTGGAGAATACTGGCCAGACGCTGTTCCAGATCGCCTTCGCTGAACTGGCGCGCCGACAGGTTGACCGAGATCTTCGGGATGCGGATCTTCGCCGCATGCCATTCGCGCAGCTGCAAGCAGGCCTGACGCAGTACCCAGTCACCGACCTCGACTACCAGGCCGAGCTCTTCCAGCACCGGGATAAAGTCACCAGGTGGAACCAGGCCGCGGCTTGGATGCTGCCAGCGCAGCAGCACTTCGGCGCCGGTCAGGCGTTTGCCATCGTTGGAGAATTGCGGCTGGTAATAGAGCAGGAATTGATCCTGCTCCAGGGCGTGGCGCAGGTCGCTTTCCAGCTCAAGGCGGGCCAGGGCACTGGAGTTCATATCGGCCTGGTAGAACTGGAAGTTGTTCTTGCCGCGTTCCTTGGCGTGATACATGGCGGTGTCGGCGTTTTTCATCAGCTGGCTCAGCTCGTTGCCGTCCTGGGGGCTCAGGGCGATGCCGATACTGGCGCTGACAAAGAATTCGCGGCCTTCGAGAATGAACGCTTCGGCCAGGCGGGCGAGGATCTGCTCGCCGACATGGATGGAGCGGGTCATGGCCACCTCACGGCTGACCTGGGGCTGCAGCAGCAGGGTGAACTCGTCGCCGCCCATGCGCGCCACGGTGTCGTCTTCGCCCACACACTGGCTCAGGCGCTGGGCCACTTCCTTGAGCATGCGGTCGCCGGCGGCATGGCCCAGGGAGTCGTTGATCGGCTTGAAACGGTCGAGGTCGAGGAACATCAGGGGCACCCATTCGCGGTGCCGCTCGCCATGTTGCAGGGCGCTGTGCAGGCGATCCTGGAACAGGGTGCGGTTAGGCAGCTGGGTCAGGCCGTCGTAGTAGGCCAGGCGGTGGATGCGTTGTTCGCTGGCCTTGCGTTCGCTGATGTCGCTGAAAAAGCACACATAGCTGACCAGGTCGCCTTCCTCGTCCTGTACGGCGGTGATCCCCACCCAGGCCGGAAACTTGTCGCCGTTGCGTCGCTTCAGCCACACCTCGCCCTCCCAGCTGCCATGCTGGTTGAGCTGGCGAATCACGTATTGCAGGTGGCTGGCCTGCTGGGTATCGGCCGTGAGCATGGCCGGCAGCTGATCCAGCACTTCCTCGGCCCGGTAGCCGCTGACCCGGCTGAAGGTGGCGTTGACCTGGACGATATAGCCGGCCGGGTCGGTGACCAGAATGGCCGCAGTGGAGTGTTCGAACACCGTGGCGGCCATGCGCAGATCCTTCTCGGCGCGGCGTTGCAGGCTGGTGTCGCGGCCGACGCCAAGCAGGCCTTCGAAGTTGCCACGCTCATCCCACATGGGCGTCAGGCGCAGTTCCACGGGAATCTTGCGGCCGTCGGCGCGCAGACAGTCAAAGGTAAACAGCTTGGGTTGCAGAGTGCGGCGCAAGTCGCTGAGGCGTTGCGGGCTGGCCAGAGCCTGGCGCACGCTGTCCATCAGCTCATAGACGCCCGCAAGCTGGCGTGGGTTGGCAGCCAGGCTGTGAAAACCCTGCTGCAGAGCCCAATCGCTGTCGTAGCCGAGCACGGCCTGCACCGAGGGGCTGACATAATTGAGCTGCAGGTCGCTGCCGGTGGAAAAGATCACATCGCTGATGCTCTCGGCCAGCAGGCGATAGCGCTGTTCACTGGCGCGCAGGGACTCGCTGCTGCTGATCTGCTCGGTGATGTCCTTGGCCACGCCAATCAGGCGGCTGACCCGGCCCTGGCTATCATGGCTCAAGGCCTGTTCACGGATATCGAACCAGTGCCAGCTGCCATCACGGTGGCGCCAGCGCAGCATGAATTGCATCAGCTGACGGGCACCCAGCACCTGCTGAATATTGCGCATGCGCTGGTACAGTTCGACATCGTCCGGGTGCAGGATCTCCTCCCACAGGCGCTCACCCATGGCGCGCAGCTCGGCCTGGCTGTAGCCCAGTTCCGGGCCGAGGTGGTTGTTGCTGTACATCACCCGTTTCCCGGGGATGTCATGCACATAGATGGTGTCCGGCACGCTATTGACCACATCGGACCAGAAACGCTCGCGTTCAATCAACGACAGTTCGATGCGCTTGCGGCTGGTGATATCGCTGATGCTCAGGGTGACGGCGTTGAGGTCGCGGGGGTCGTCGGGCAGGCGGAGCAGGGCCCAGAGGTGGCGCTCATGGCCCTGGGCCGTGACGATCCGGGTTTCCGCCTCGATCTGGCTGTGGCCGTCGATCAGGGCCACGAGCAAGCGCATGTACAAGCCGTCGTCGCGTAATGGGTTGTGTTGCAGCAACAGTTCGGTGGCCTGGGCGCTGGTTTCGATGCCGAGAATGCGTTGGGCCACCTGATTGGTTTCGGTAACCCGTACCAGGTTCAATAACTGCTCATAGGCATCGGGGTGCTCGGTCAGCCACGGCTGCAGTTGTGTACTTTGCCGCAGGCCCTGGGCGTACAGGTAAGGCTGGGCGGCGCTCAGATCGAGTACGCAAAGAGCGGTGCCGGTGCCCTCGAAGATGTCCTGATAGCGGCGCCGGGTTTCCTTTAATACCTGGGTGGCGTGTTGCTCTTCGGTGACATCGCGCAGCACCCAGACATAGCCCTGATGGTTGCTGTGCTCGCCCAGATCGCTGCGGCTGATTTCGAACAGGCGAGTCTCGCCCTGTTGCATGATTTCCACCAGGTCGACATGGATCGCCTGGCTGGCTTCGGCGTGCAGCAGCAGCGGGTCCAGGCGCGGCAGCAGTTTGAGCAGATGCCAGTTGGGCGCATCCTTGCGACAGAGGCCGAACAGGGCCTCGGCCTGGGGGTTGAGGTATTGCAGTTGGCCCTTGGCGTCGGTGACCAGCACGCGCTCCTCGATGGCCCCCAGCACACTGGCCGCCTGGCGCAGGGAGTCGCGCGAGGCGCTATTGAGCTGCCGCAGCTGGCGTTGTTCGCGCAGCAGTCGGTACAGGGCCAACAGGGCGAACAGCGCGCACAGGGTAAACAGCAGGAATTTGCTGGCCAGGTGCGGCAGTTGCTGAGCGCGGATTTTCTGCGGGTTGAACAGGGCGCGCAGCTGCCAGTGGCTGCCTGGCAGTGGGAGGATCAGGATGGTCTGGGCCAGGTTTTCCGCGGTTACCGGTGGGTAGTAAGGGCGTGGCGTACTGCCGCTGTCGTCCTTACGGGCAATGGCCCGGCGGCTCGGGCGATCTTCCAGCAGCCAATGGTAGGGGCTGCGATGATGCTCATCGAACCAGCCCTGCAGGGCCGCGCTGGCCAGGCGCAAGACCCAGAAGCCTGAACCGTCCGGTTGTTGCAGCAGCAGGTAGAACTGGCCATTGCCAACCGTGCTGAAGGCATAGTGGTAGGGGAGCTCCTGCAGCCTGGCCGGCAGCTCGGCGAGAAAGGCCGCGTCGCGGTTTTCGCCAAGACTGTCGTTCAGCAGCAGGCCATCCTGGTTGAGCCAGGCCAGGCTGCGCAGGTTGGGGAACAGCTCGCCCAGCTGCCGATGCAACTGCTGTCGCCCCTGCTCAATGTCCGGTGCCTGACCATGGGCCGCGAGAATGACCAGGGCCGCTTTGGCCTTGAGGTCCATATTCAGGTCAATATGGTTGGCCAACTGCTCGGTGTAGACATGGCTCAGTTGACGCTGGCCCTGCTCCAGTTGTTGCGCCTCCTGGCGCAGCTGCCAGAGCAGCAGAGCCAGCATCAAGAGAACCAGCGCCGTCAACACGCCGCGGGCCGGTCCGCGCCAGGCGGGCGTCGACACCGCGTCAGAGGTGGGCGGGAGCGATGAAGGCGTAACTCTAGACAAAACCGAAGTCCTGGTATGGATACACGCTGCTGAAATTAAGCTGAGCGTCAGCTGGGCCGGATTCGGCCGCGCGCAAGCATGCCATAACTGTGGCGAAGTGCCAGCTGTGACTGCCGCACGGTTTGCCCGGTCGTCGCCATTAGGTTAGTTTGCCGGCGATATCACATGCGCCCGGCGGGCAGCCCCTTGGCTAGCAGGCAGCCTGGCCGCAGTGCCTATATAATGTGCTCCCTGTGCAGATCGGCGGCCAGCAGGCGCGCCCTCTATCTCTTTATTCACCGTTACCAGAACCCGGGATATCCATGGCTCAATACGTCTACACCATGCATCGGCTGAGCAAAGTAGTGCCGCCGAAGCGGGAAATCCTCAAGAACATCTCCCTGTCCTTCTTCCCCGGCGCCAAGATCGGCGTACTCGGCCTGAACGGCGCCGGTAAGTCCACCCTGCTGCGTATCATGGCCGGGGTCGACACCGAGTTCGATGGCGAGGCGCGGCCGATGCCCGGCATCAACGTCGGCTACCTGCCCCAGGAGCCGCAGCTGGACCCGAACAAGACCGTGCGTGAAGTGGTGGAAGAGGCGGTGAGCGTCATCAAGGACGCCCAGGCGCGTCTGGATCAGGTGTACGCCGCCTACGCCGAGCCGGACGCCGACATCGACGCCCTGGCCGCCGAGCAGGCCAAGCTGGAGGCCATCCTGCAGGCCAGCGACGGCCACAATCTGGAGCGCCAGCTGGAAGTGGCTGCCGACGCCCTGCGCCTGCCGGCGTGGGATGCCAAGGTCGCCGTGCTGTCCGGTGGCGAGAAGCGCCGCGTGGCGCTGTGCCGCCTGCTGCTGTCGGCC
>JBFHPI010000179.1:0-6558 GCA_041592855.1 Pseudomonas sp. | reverse complement strand
GGCCGAGGCCCTGGACCGCCACCCTGAGGCCCTTGAGGTCGTCACGCCCGAGGCGATGCCTGACCGCCACCTGCAGGCCGAGGAACACCCCGTAGGCGGTGGACGGCGATGGGTCGCCATTGCGCACGCCGCCGTCGAAGGCCTCGCGCTGACCGGCGCCGGCCACATGGCGGGTGCGCTCGGCCATGATCTGCATCTCGGCCACGCCGGTGCCGGAATCCGCCGCAGTGATATAGCGCCCGCCCAGGCTGTCGACGAAGTCGCCCATGGCCTGGAACAGCGCCGCGCTCTTGCCGGTGTGCGGGTCGCCGATGATCACCGCCTTGCCGCCACCGAGCGGCAAGCGCGCCAGCGCCGACTTGTAGGTCATGCCGCGGGACAGGCGCAGTACATCGCGCAGCGCTTCATCGTCATTGGCGTAGTTCCACATGCGGCAGCCGCCCAAAGCCGGGCCGAGGCTGCTGTCGTGGATGGCGATAATGGCTTTCAGGCCGCTGGCCTGGTCGTGGCCGTAGACCACCTGTTCGTGATGATCGAAGTCGATATGGGCAAAAACGGACATCGGTGTTCCTCGATTTTCTTGTTGTAAAAAGGCCGCCCCTCGTCCTTGCAGGAGAGGGGGGCAAAGATGACTGGGAAGAATCAGGCAGCCGGTTCGAACAGCTGCACGGCGGCGATCTGACTGACGGCCATGCGCGCCTTGAGTTGCACGGCCTGTTCGCGCGCCTTGGCCACGGCTGCCTCCTTGACGTGGCCATAGCCGCGGATCTGCTCTGGCAACTCGGCCAGGGCCAGTGCCGTGCGGTAGTTGTCGGCGCGAAGTTCCTTGAGCAGGTAGTCCAGATCCTGTTCGTAGTCGTCGATCAACTGCAGCTCAAGCCTGCGCTCGGCGCTATATCCGAACAGGTCCAGCGGGGTATTTCGCAGAAACTTGAACCTGGCCAGCACGCCGAAGGCCTTGAGCATCCAGGGACCGAAGGTGCGCTTGCGTGGCTCGCCGGTAAGCGGGTCGGGCTTGCTCAGCCAGCTGGGCGCCAGGTGGAACTGCAACTGGTAGTCGCCCTCGAACTGTTCGGCCAGTTGCTTGAGGAAGGCTCCATCGCTGTATAGCCGCGCCACCTCGTACTCATCTTTGTAGGCCAAGAGCTTGAAGTAGTAACGCGCCACCGCCTTGCTCAGACGCTGCTCGGCATCGCTGTCGGCCTGGCATACGCGCTCAACCAGCTGGCGATAGCGCTCGGCATAGGCGGCGTTCTGGTAGCCCGTCAGGCGCTGCATGCGGTCGGCAATCAGCTCGCCCAGGCTCTGGCAATGGGGGGCCTCTACGCTGGCGGGTTTGGCCAGTTTCTCCACCGCGGACAGGTCATGGGCCGCACGCCGGCCCCAGAGGAAGGCCTGCTGGTTGAGCGGTACCGCTACGCCATTGAGCTCGATGGCCTTGTTGATGGCTTCGGCGGACACCGGCACCAGGCCCTTCTGGTAAGCGAAGCCGAGCATAAAAAGGTTGGTGGCGATGCTGTCGCCGAGCAGGCGGGTGGCCAGGCGGGTGGCGTCGACAAACTGGGTCTTGGCCGCGCCCACTGCTTCGCTGATGGCCTCACGCATGGCCGCGCCGGGCACCTGGATATCGGGGTTGCGGGTGAACTCGGCGGTGGCCGCTTCATGGCTGTTGACCACCGCATGGGCGATCTTGTCATTCAGCTTGGCCAGGGCTTCTTCGTTGGCCGAGACCACCAGATCGCAACCGAGCAGCAGGTCGGTTTCCCCGGCGGCAATGCGCACGGCGAAAATATCGTCCTGCTTGGCGGCGACACGGATATGGGTGATCACCGGGCCGAACTTCTGCGCCAGGCCGGCCTGATCCAGCACCGTGCAGCCCTTGCCTTCGATATGCGCGGCCATGCCCAGCAAGGCGCCTACGGTAGTGACGCCGCTGCCGCCAACACCCGGCAGGAGGATATTCCAGGGGCGATCCAGGGTTGGTTGTTTAGGTTCCGGCAGGGCGATAAACAGCGCGCACAGGCCCACGGCTTCGGGCTTGCGCAAGGCCCCGCCATGCACGGTGACAAAGCTTGGGCAGAAGCCCTCGACGCAGGAAAAATCCTTGTTGCAGGCGTTCTGGTCGATCTCGCGTTTGCGCCCCAGCTCGGTTTCCAGCGGCAGCACCGACAGGCAGTTGGACTTGACGCTGCAATCGCCACAGCCCTCGCACACGGCCGGGTTGATAAAGGCACGCTTCTGCGGATCGACCAGCTTGCCGCGCTTGCGCCGGCGACGCTTCTCGGTGGCGCAGGTCTGGTCATAGATGATCACCGAGCAGCCCTTGAACTCGCGCAGCTCGCGCTGCACGGCGTCCAGTTCGCGGCGATGGTGGAAGGTGACGATGGGCGCGAAGGTGGCGCGAGTCGGGTATTTCTCCGGCTCGTCGGTGACCAGGGCGATGCGCTTCACCCCTTCGGCATACACCTGCTGGCTCAGTTGATCGACGCGCAGCTCGCCGTCGATCGGCTGGCCGCCGGTCATGGCCACCGCGTCGTTGTAGAGAATCTTGTAGGTGATATTCACCCCGGCAGCCACTGCCGCGCGCAGGGCCAGCTGGCCGGAGTGGAAGTAGGTGCCGTCACCGAGGTTCTGGAAGATATGCGGGGTGTCGGTAAAGGGCGCCTGGCCGATCCAGGTCGCGCCCTCGCCGCCCATCTGGGTAAAGGTGTCGGTGTTGCGGTCCATCCACTGGGTCATATAGTGGCAACCGATACCGCCCTGGGCGCGGCTGCCTTCCGGCAGTTTGGTCGAGGTGTTGTGCGGGCAGCCGGAGCAGAAATGTGGAGTGCGCACGGTGTGGTGCTTGGGCGCGGCCAGGGAGGCTTCCTTGGCTGCAAGAAAGGCCAGGCGCTCTTCGATCTGCGGGCTGCTGTAGATGGGCGCGAGGCGCTTGGCGATGGCGCGGGCGATCATCGCCGGGGTCAGTTCGGACAGGTTAGGCAGCAGCGAATGGCCAGCTTCATCGAACTCGCCGACCACCCGCGGGCGCTTGCCCACGGGCCAGTTGTACAGCTGCCCGGTGAGCTGGTCTTCGATAATGCTGCGCTTTTCCTCGACCACCAGGATCTCGTCCAGGCCTTCGGCGAACTCATGCACCGACACCGGCTCCAGCGGCCAGCTCATGCCGACCTTGAGTACACGCAGGCCCACCCGGGCGCACAGCGCCTCGTCCAGGCCAAGGTCATCCAGGGCCTGACGCACGTCCAGATAGGACTTGCCGGTGGTGATAATCCCCAGGCGCGGGTTGGGCGAATCCAGTTTGATCTGGTTGAGGTTGTTGGCCAGGGCAAAGGCGCGGGCGGCGTAGATCTTGTAGGTGTTGAGACGCGCTTCCTGGGCCAGGTGCGGGTCGGGCCAGCGAATATACACGCCATCTTCCGGCAGCTTGAAGTCTTCGGGAATCTTTACCTGGATACGCAGCGGATCGACATCCACCACGGCGGAAGAGTCGACGTTCTCGGCGATGGTTTTCAGCGCCACCCAGCAACCGCTGTAGCGTGAAAGCTCCCAGCCGATGATGCCGTAATCGAGAATTTCCTGGACGTTGGCCGGGTTGAGCACCGGGATCGAAGCGGCGATAAAGGCATGCTCGCTCTGGTTGGCGATGCTGGAGGACTTGCAGCCATGGTCGTCACCCGCCAGCAGCAGCACGCCGCCATGCTCGGACACACCGGCCGAGTTGCCATGCTTGAACACATCGCCACAGCGATCCACACCCGGCCCCTTGCCGTACCACATGGCGAACACGCCATCGTAGCGCGCACCGGGGAACAGGCTTGTCTGCTGGCTGCCCCACACGGCGGTGGCGGCCAACTCTTCGTTGACCCCGGGCTGGAAGTGGATGTGATTGTCCTTGAGGTACTGCTTGGCGTCCCACAGGCTCTTGTCCAGATTGCCCAGGGGCGAGCCCCGGTAGCCGGAGATAAAGCACGCGGTATTCAGGCCATGGGCGGCGTCACGCTGCTTCTGCAGCATGGGCAGGCGGGTCAGCGCCTGGGTGCCGGTCAGGTAGAGGTGACCGGTAGCAAGGCGGTACTTGTCATCCAGGCGGATCTCGGCCAGAGACATGGGGGTGCTCCTACTTATTATTGTGGAGAGCCGGGTTGGCAACGGTAGGTGCCACCCTGTTCTGCCACGCCCGGGATCACCGGGCGCAACGACTGGCTAAGAATATGACCGAGCGGTACTGAGAAATTCTTTCTATTTGCAGGTCGTTTTGCAGATACTGCGCATGATTAATCCAACAAGAACAAAAAACTGGAAACAGTCATGCAGGAAAAACTCAGCCCCATCGACCGCAAGATTCTTCGCCTGCTGCAGCACAACGCCGATCTGTCCGCCGCCGAGATCGCCGAAAAGGTGGAGTTGTCGCAATCGCCCTGCTGGCGACGGATCAACCGCATGCAGGAAGAGGGCATTATCGAACGCAAGGTCGCCCTGCTCAGCCACAAGCAACTGGGCTTCGGCATCACGGTGTTTGTCGATATCAAGCTGTCGGCCCACGGGCGCGGCAATCTGGAGGAATTCGAGCAGGCGGTGGTCGGCTACCCCCAGGTGCTGGAGTGCTTCACCATGGCCGGCGGCTCGGACTACCTGCTCAAGGTGGTGGCCAGGGATATCGCCGACTACGAGCGATTTCTGCGCGACCACCTGCTGCAGCGCCCCCATGTGCAGGAGGCGCACTCGCATATCGCCATGAGCGAAGTTAAACGCACCACCGAGTTGCCGTTGGATTGAAGGGCCATGGTGGAAAACCCTGCGCGGCTTTCCACGGGGTGGCCATCCGCCCTAAGCGGCCATGCGTTCTTCACAGCCCCGTAGGGTGGGTTAGCGCCGCCGAACACCGCTCGATAAGCCAACTTCGATAGGAGCGCGGCGCGTAACCCACCAGGCAATCGAATGCGTTGCGCCTATGGTGGGTTACGCCGCGCCCCAAAGCGTGGGATATCTGGCAAGCGCCGTAGACGGCTAACCCACCCTACGAACGCGCTCGGCGGGCATCACCAGCCTACTATTCGTCTCACGCTGCGCCCTTCCCGCCCACCACAACGCCAGTGGCCCAAGCAGCAGTAGCAGGCCCATCAGAGCAAAGGCCGCCCACCAACCGAGCAGGCTCTGGTCGCCCAATAGATCGAGGCTGATACCAAATAGCAGCGGGCCGAGGAAGGCGCCGCTAAAACCGGTGCAGGAATACAGCGCCATTGCCGTGCCACGGTGGCTGGCCGGAGCCACCGCGATCAGGCCGGCGGTCAGGGAGGACGAATCGGCGGTGACGGTGATGCTGTAAAGCAGCACCAGCACCAGCATCAGCCAGAACGGCAAGGCCGCACTCAGGCCAATCAACAGCGCCAGCATGGCCGAGCAGAGCATCACCGCGATCAGCCAGCGCTGCCGGCCGAAACGCAGCGCCAGCTCGTTGCCGAAGATGCTCGCGGGCATGCCGATCAGGGTCACCAGCATCGCCACCCAGGTCGCGGATAGCCGCGGCTCGCTACCCTGCCAGTGACCGGCAAACACCACAAAGGCCACCACCCAGGCGCGCAGGGCGAACAGCTCAAGGTTATGCACCGCATAGGCCAGGCAGTAGGCCGCCACCGCGCGGCTCTTGAGTGGGGCCAGGTCCAGCAGTTTGCGCGGCGCATGCGCCGCCACCGCCTTGGGCTGCAGGCCCCAATAGACCATGGCCCAGGCCAGCAAGGCGCAAACACCACTGAGCAGAGTCGGCAACTGCCAACCGCCAAACTTGGCCAGCTCGCCGGCGAGGATAAAGGACAGCGCCGTGCCCAGACCGAAGCTCGCCGTATAGAAGGCCACCGCCCGCGACTGCGCCGGCCCCTTGATGCGTTCGGCCAGGGCCTTGAGCCCCGGCATATAGGTGCCGGCCAAGCCGACGCCCGCCAGCACTCGCCAGGCCAGGGCCGACCAGAAGCCATCGGCGAAGACAAAACCGACATTGGCCACGGCAGTCAGCAACATCGCCGCCAGATAGATCAGCCGCGCATCGTATTTGTCGGTGAGCCCGGTAAGAATCGGCACCGCGACCATATAGCCGAGAAAAAACCCGCCACCGATCCAGCCCGCCTGGGTATTAGTCAGCCCCCACAGCGCCTGAAAGTCCGGCAGCAAGGCGGCGAACAGGGCAAAGCCGGCCATACCCAGGGTTTCCGCGCCGCATAGCAGCAGGGTGATGCGACGGGCGCTATTCATAACACCGCCAACTCGTAGGGTGGGTTAGCGGCGCCGAACACCGCTGGATAATCCAACTCCGATTGCAGCGCGGCGCGTAACCCACCAAGCAATCGAACGCGTTGCGCCAATGGTGGGTTACGCCGCGTCCCAAGTGACGTGGTGTTTGGAAAGCGTGGTAAGCGGCTAACCCACCCTACGAACGCTGACAGCCTGCTCATAGCACTCGCCCGTCAAAAGCCAGGTTAACTCCCGCAGGCAAGGCATCGGGGTGTTCCAGCAACCAGGCATCGAAGCTATGGCCGATATGGGTCAACACGGTTTCCCTGG
>JBFHPI010000178.1:0-6595 GCA_041592855.1 Pseudomonas sp. | reverse complement strand
GTTGTGCGGCTTTCGCTGCGTCAACCAGCTCTGGATCGACCTGCTGGGCGGCCTGCAGCAGATCACTCCGGTGGACAATCTGGCGCAGATCGACAGCCAGCTGCCACTGCTGGTGATCGGCGGCGAGTGCGATCCGGTCAGTGACGGCAAACGCCAGCGCGACCTGGCCGAAGCCCTGCGCCGCGCCGGCAACCAGCGGGTACAGCTGCAGCTCTACCCGGAGGCCCGTCATGAGTTGCTCAACGAGCGCAACCGCGACGAGGTCACGACTTTCATCATCGACTGGCTGCAACAGGCCTTGAGCCAACCGCGCCAGCCTCACCCCCAGACTCAAGAGAGCCACCCATGACGCAAAGCAGCAACACACCCTACGACGCCCTGGAAGTGGGCCAGACCGCCAGCTACAGCAAGACCGTCAGCGAGCGCGACGTACAGTTGTTCGCCGAGGTGTCCGGCGATCACAACCCGGTGCACCTGGATGCCGCCTACGCGGCCGAAACCATGTTCAAGGAACGTATCGCCCATGGCATGTTCAGTGGCGCCCTGATCAGCGCGGCAGTGGCCTGCGAGCTGCCCGGCCCGGGCACCATCTACCTGGGCCAGAGCATGCGCTTTACCGCTCCGGTCAAACTGGGCGACACCCTCACCGTGCGCCTGGAAGTGCTGGAAAAACTGCCGAAATTCCGCGTACGCATGGCCACCCGCGTGTTCAACCAGAACGATGAACTGGTGGTGGACGGCGAAGCGGAAATCCTCGCGCCGCGCAAGGCGCAAACGGTCGAACTGACTAAGCTGCCACCGATCACGGTCGGCTAATCCAGCCCCTGCAGTGCACCGCCACCGACTGCGGCGGTGCACACCCCTGCTACACCCTCGCGCCCGGGCAATCCGTTTCGGCGTCTCTGGAGATTCTTATGTCCCTGTCCATGTATCAAGCATCCATCCCGGTGTTTACCCGCCAGCTGAACAACCTCTCGACCATCCTCGGCATCGCCGCCGCCCACGCCGAAGCGAAGAAGATCGAGCAGAGCGTATTTCTCAACGCGCGTTTGGCTCCCGACATGTTCCCTTTGAGCCGCCAGGTGCAGATCGCCTGTGATGGCGCCAAAGCGGGCGCGGCGCTGCTGGCTGGGGTCGAAGCGCCGAGTCAGGCTGACGATGAAACCAGTTTCGCCGAACTGCAGGCGCGCATCACCACGACCCTGAACTTTCTCGCCAGCCTGAATGCGGCGCAGATCGACGGCAGCGAAGCCCGTACCGTGACGCTCAAGCGCCGTGACAAGGAAACCCATTTCCAGGGTCAGGCCTTTCTGCTTGATCACGTGCTGCCGAACTTCTATTTCCACTGCACCACGGCCTACGCCATCCTGCGCCATAACGCTGTGGCCATCGGCAAGCGTGATTTCCTCGGCACTCGTTAAGCACGGCTCAGCTCGGTCACCTAGGCAAACACACTGACCGTCTGCCGGCTCAACAGGCAGGCACGTCCGTGCCTATCCCACAGGGTGGCATCGATATGGCTGTAGCCATTGGCCGAGCTTTGAATCGCCGCGCGGTATTGCCACCAGTCGTTGCCGCTGCAGTCCGCTGGCAGATCTACGACACTCAGGGTCCAGGTCAGCGAGCTGCCGCTGGCAGGCTTTTTCAACAGGCTGAATACCGCTGGCGGCCAGGCATCCATCAGGGCCAGCAGGGTGCTGGGGCAAGCCACTGCCGGCGAGGCCTCGCGCAGACGAATCCAGCCGCCCATCTCGGTCTGCTGCCCACCCATAAAGGGCATCTTGCCGAGGGTATAGCGGTAGTCGAAATACCGGGTGAAGTCCGGCGTCAGGCCGGGGATAAAGGGAAATGCCTGCACCTCATCGGGCGCCGTGAAGGCCGGGGCACCAGGATGCGCTACCTGCACCACGGATTCGCGATCACTGCCGAAGCTGGCCAACATGACCGCGCACACCTGTTCCTGCTGTATCGCCGTGGCCTGCACCTGGATCGCCGCCTTGCCTTCACGCAGCAGCTGCACCTGCACCTGCAGTGGCCCCGGTGCCACCGGAGCGACGAAGGACAGCGACAGCGAACGCAGCGGTCGCTGCACGCCGAGTTCGGTCTCTATCCGCTGCAGCATCACCGCCGCCACCAGGCCACCGAAGGTGGCCCGCCCCTGCCCCCATTTTTCCGGGATATCCACGCTCTGCCCCGCGCTATCGCGAACAGCCACCAGCACATCGTTAAGATCCATAGCCACCCCCAATCCATTATTCATATTGCAGTTGTGCTTCAGGCAACCTGCTGCCTGCCGCCCAAATGCTCGTCAAGAAAGCCGATCACCTGCTGCGCATAGGCCTCGGGCGCAGCGGCATAGGCATGGGTATGCCGGGCTTCGGGCACCTGCCAGAAGCGGGTCGCGGTGCGCTCACGCAGCGCCTGCCAGAGCAGCTGACCATCGCGCACCGGGGTGAACTCATCGGCCTCGCCGTAGATCAGCAGCAACGCCGGGCTGCCCTGCAACTGCGCGGCGGCATGCACAGGACGCAAGCGTCGCTCGCCAGCGGGATAGACCAGCCTGGACAGCTGAATGCCCAGGCGGGGAATGGGGTAACGCGACCAGAAGTGCAGCAAGGTCGGGAAAGCGGCCTCCAGCACGGCCGCCTTGAAAGGATGATCGGCCTGGGCCATGGCGCAAACACTCATGGCTGCGCCCATGGACGCCCCCAGCACCGCCACTGGCAGGTGCGGGTATTCGGCCTGCAGGGCCTGACCGGCGGCCAGCACATCCAGATGGAAGTCCATGGTGCTGGAGCTGCTTTCGCCAAAACCGTTGAGGTCGAACAGCATCACGTGATAACCGGCCTGACGCAGCAGCTCGGCATGGCCGTACTTGATCCAGAACCCCTTGGCCACCACGCCCATGGGGTGGCACAGCAGCACCGCGCCCTTGGCCTGCCCGCCATGGGCCGGCGCCAGCAAGGCAGCCAGACTGGCGCCGGATCCACTGTGAATACGCAACGTTCGCCACTGACTGGGCTGTGCCTCCTCCGGCCAACGCCAGGGGCGCACGAAACGGCCAAAGAAGGGTTTTTTGAATAAGCGATATGCTGCGTGCTTCATGCGGTTAACTCCCTTGAATTATTTGCTATCGTCCCGGGTTCATGCAGGCTACCCAGCCCACGCGTCGGCAGCCATGGCGAGAAATGACAAATAACATGCGAGTTTTCCCCGCCTGAACGACACAGGGAGCTGTTGCGATGAATGTGGCGCTGCTGATGGCCAATCAATGTTCCTCCACCAGCGTGGCCGCTGCCCTGGAGTTCTTCGAAACGGCCAATGTGCTGCAGCATTACGCGCAGGATAAGCAGGCGCGCCAGCAGGCAGGCAGCACGCCGCTGTTTCGTCTGCATACGGCGTCGCTGGACGGCGAGTCGGTGGCCTGCACCGGCGGCCTGCGTCTGACCCCGGATCTGGCCATCGCCGACCTGCCGCCCTGCGAGCTGGTTGTGGTGCCGGGCTTTATGTTCAATATCCTTGGGGTGCTGCCGCAGCTGAGCGGCATGATCGACTGGCTGCGCCAGCAGCATCAGCAGGGCCGCTATATCGCCAGTCTGTGCACCGGTGCCTTCGTCACCGCCCAGGCCGGCCTGCTCGACGGCCGCAGTGCCACTACCCATTGGGCCTTTAGCGAGCAGTTCGCCCGGCGTTTCCCCCAGGTCAGGCTGTACACCGAACGCACCGTCACCGATGACGGCCAGCTGCTGTGCTCGGGCGGTTCCACCAGCAGCAGCGACCTGCTACTGCACCTGATCCGCAAGTTCGCTTCGCCGCAACTGGCCGCCGAATGCGCGAAGAAACTGCTGGTGGATGTGACGGCCCGCAGCCAGACACCCTATGCCAGCACCACCTTCAAGAAGAATCACAGCGACGCGGAAATCCTCAAGATGCAGATCTGGCTGGAGCGCCATCTGGCCAGTCCCATCCAGCTGGAACAACTGGCCGAGCGCTTCGGCCTAAGCCTGCGCAACCTGATTCGCCGCTGCAAGGACGCCACCGGCCAGACACCCATGCAATACCTGCAGGAACTGCGCATCGAAAAGGCCAAGCTGCTGCTGGAAACCGGCGAGGACGCCTTCGAGCAGATCACCCTGCAGGTGGGCTACGAGGACGGCAACTCCTTTCGCCGCCTGTTCAAACAACGCGTGGGCCTGGCGCCCAGCGCCTACCGCAAGCGCTTCGCAAGCAAAGCCGTCCTGGCCCCCATCACAACCGCGCCCAACGCTCATCCTGGCGCTGCGCCTGCAAATGGGGCAGCACCGCCGCCAACAACGGTTCCTTGAACGCCTCCTGAAAACGGTGGGCCAGCCCCGGGATCAGCCTGAGTTCGCTGCCCTTGATATGTGCCGCCACATGCACACCGTGCATGGCCGGCAGCAGGGGGTCGGCGGTGCCATGCACCACCAGGGTCGGCACCTGCAGACGATTCAGCAGCTCGACCCGACTCGGCTCGGCGAGAATGGCCAGCAGCTGACGCTGCACACCTTCTGGATTGAAGGCGCGCGCATAGGCCTGCTGCGCCTGCTGCAGCAGCAGCTCGCGGTCATCCGCCACTGCCGGGCTGCCCAGGGCGGCCAGCAGATCAGCCTGTTGCTGCAAAGCCTGCTCGCGGCTAACGGCCTCGCGCCGGGCCAGCAGGCGCAGCAGACGTTCATCCGGCGCGGGCAGGCCCTGGGCACCGGAGCTGGTCATCAGCAGGGTCAGGCTCTGCACCCGCTCAGGCGCCAGGTCGGCCATATGTTGGGCGATCATGCCGCCCATGCTCGCCCCCAGCACATGCACCTGCTGCACCCCCAGGGCATCCAGCAGGCCCAGGGCATCGCCGGCCATCTCGCGCAGGCTGTAGGGCGCAGTGGCGCCCAGGCCCAGGCGGTGGCGCAGCACCTCGTAGGCCAGGTGGCTGCTCGGCGCCTCGGCCCGCCAGCTGCTCAGGCCGACATCGCGGTTATCGAAACGGATAACCCGAAAGCCCTGCTGACACAGGCGCTCGACCACCTCATCCGGCCAGTGGATCAGCTGCCCACCCAGGCCCATGACCAGCAGCAACGCCGGATCCGTGGCACGACCGATACTTTGGTAGGCCAGGCGCACCTCGCCCAGGTCGACCAGATCGGTGGCCACCCGCGCCGTGCAGCGCTCACCGGCCACAGCCGACAGAGCGCCCCACAGCGCCAGCAGAACAATCAGCGCACGCATAAGACACCAGCATGAAAATCCCCATTGGAGGCCGAGTCTGATGAAAAGCGTGCGAGCGCGCTGCCACACAAGCGTGACAGTTTGATGAAGGAGGACGAACGGCAAGCTGCCGTTCGTCGTGCGGGGCTCTTAGGCCAGTTCGCTACGCAGCTGGCGCGCTGCGGCCACCATATTCACCAACGCTGCCTCGGTCTCCGGCCAGGCGCGGGTTTTCAGGCCACAGTCCGGGTTGACCCACAGGCGCTCAAGGGGAATACGCTGCGCGGCCTTGCGCAGCAACTTGAGCATCTCGGCGCTGTCCGGCACCCGCGGCGAGTGGATGTCATACACCCCCGGGCCGATATCGTTGGGGTACTCGAAGCGCTCGAAGGCCTGCAGCAGCTCCATGTCCGAGCGCGAGGTCTCGATGGTGATCACGTCGGCGTCCATGGCGGCGATGGACTCGATCACATCGTTGAACTCGCTGTAGCACATATGGGTATGGATCTGGGTTGCGTCGCGTACACCCGAAGCGCACAAGCGAAAGGCTTCGGTCGCCCAGTTCAGGTAGTCCTGCCACTGTGCCTTGCGCAGCGGCAAGCCTTCACGGAAGGCCGCCTCGTCGATCTGGATAATCTTGACGCCGGCGGCTTCCAGGTCCTGCACCTCATCGCGAATCGCCAGGGCCAGTTGGCGGGCCTGCTGCTCGCGGGAAATATCGTCGCGGGGGAAGGACCACATCAGCATGGTCACCGGCCCCGTGAGCATGCCCTTGACCACTTTTTTGGTCAGTGACTGGGCATAAGTGATCCACTCCACCGTCATGGCCCTGGGTCGACTCAGGTCGCCGTAGATCACGGCCGGTTTGACGCAGCGCGAGCCGTAGCTCTGCACCCAGCCGAAGCGGGTAAAGGCATAGCCATCGAGTTGCTCGGCGAAGTACTCGACCATGTCGTTGCGTTCGGCTTCACCATGCACCAGCACGTCCAGACCGAGGTTCTCCTGCACCTCGACGGCGTGGCGGATCTCGCTGTGCATGGCCTCGGTGTACTCGGCGGCGGACAGCTTGCCGGCCTTGTACGCCTGGCGCGCCTGGCGGATGGCGGGGGTCTGCGGGAAGGAGCCGATGGTGGTGGTCGGAAACGCCGGCAGCTGCAGATGCGCGCGCTGCTTCGCGATGCGCTCGGCAAACGGCGATGCGCGGCGGCTGTCGGCGGGCGTGATGGCGGCCAGCCGCGCGCGCACCGCGGGGTTATGGATTCGCGGCGAGGTCGCCCGCGCCTGCTGCACCGCGAGGCTCTCGGCCAGCGCGGCTTGCACCTCGGCGGCGTCCGGCTGATTGACCGCGCGGGCCAGCAGCGCCACCTCGGCGCATTTC
>JBFHPI010000177.1:0-6595 GCA_041592855.1 Pseudomonas sp. | reverse complement strand
CGAAGATGGTGGTCACCGCCGACCGCATCTTCGAGACCATCGGCGGTGGTCACCTGGAGTACAAGGCGATGGAGCTGGCCCGCGAGATGCTCGCCACACGCAGCCAGGACACCCGTCTGGAGCGCTTTTCCCTCGGCGCGAGCCTCGGCCAGTGCTGCGGCGGCGCCACCGTGCTGCTGTTCGAACCCATGGGCCAGCCCCAGGCGCAGATCGCCGTATTCGGCGCCGGTCATGTTGGCCGCGCCCTGGTGCCGCTGCTGGCCAGCCTGCCGTGCAAGGTGCGCTGGATCGACTCGCGGGAGAACGAATTTCCCGAGCAGATCCCCGCCGGGGTGGACAAGGTGGTCAATGAGGACGTGGTCGACGAGATCGAGCAGATGCCTGCCGGCAGCTACTTTATCGTCATGACCCACAACCACCAGCTGGACCTGGAGCTGACTGCGGCCATCCTCAAGCGCGGCGACTTCGCCTACTACGGCCTGATCGGCTCGCAGACCAAGCGCGTCAAGTTCGAACACCGTCTGCGCGAGCGCGGTTTCGACGAGGCGCTGATGGCCCGCATGCGCTGCCCCATGGGCCTGGCCGAGGTGAAAGGCAAGCTGCCGGTGGAAATCGCCGTGTCCATCGCCGGCGAGGTGATCGCCACCTACAACGCCCACTTCGGCAGTGACACCAAGAAGGGTGAGTCCCGCGTGGCCAAGCTGCTGCCCGCCTCGCGGCGCTCATAGCCCCGACTGCCCTACCCATTTTCTGGTGCGCACGGCGCACCCTACTGATGAGATTCACACGATGAGCAACACCCGCAAAGCCTACCGCGCCGCCATCCTGCACAGCCTCGCCGACCCGGCCAAGGTCGGTGTCGAAGCCTCCTATGAGTACTTCGAAGACGGCGTACTGGTCATCGACAACGGCCAGGTGCTGCAGGTCGGCCCCGCCGCCGAGCTGCTGCCCAAACTGCGCGATGTGGAAATCAAGCACTACGCCGATGCCCTGATCACCCCCGGCTTTATCGACACCCATATCCACTACCCGCAGACCGGGATGATCGCCTCCTACGGCGAGCAGCTGCTGGACTGGCTCAACACCTACACCTTCCCTACCGAAAAGCAGTTCGCCGACAAGGCCCACGCGGCGGATGTGGCGGGTATCTTCCTGAAAGAACTGCTGCGCAGCGGCACCACCACCGCCCTGGTGTTCGGCACCGTGCACCCGCAGTCGGTGGACGCCTTCTTCGAAGCCGCCCAGGCGCTTAACCTGCGCATGATTGCCGGCAAGGTACTGATGGACCGCAACGCCCCGGACTACCTGATCGACACCGCCGAATCCGGCTACGCCGAAAGCAAGGCGCTGATTGAGCGCTGGCACGGCAAGGGCCGCCTGCACTACGCGGTCACCCCACGCTTTGCCCCCACCAGCACCCCTGAGCAGCTTACGCTGGCCGGCAAACTGCTGGGCGAGTACCCGGACCTGTATATGCACACCCACCTGTCCGAGAACCGCAAGGAGATTGAATGGGTCAAGGCGCTCTTTCCCGAGCGCAAGGGCTACCTGGATGTGTACGATCACCACAAGCTGATCGGCCCGCGCGCCGTGTTCGCCCATGGCGTGCACCTGTGCGACGAGGAATGCCAACGCCTGGCCGAGACCGGCTCGGCGGTGGCCTTCTGTCCCACCTCCAACCTGTTCCTGGGCAGCGGCCTGTTCGACCTGAACAAGCTGGAGGCGCACGGCGTTCGCGTCGGCCTGGGCACCGATGTGGGCGCCGGCACCAGCTTCAGTCAGCTGCAGTCGCTGAACGAGGCCTACAAGATCATGCAGCTGCAGGGCAAGAAGCTCGACCCGTTCAAGTCCCTGTACCTGGCCACCCTGGGCGGTGCCGAGGCGCTCTATCTGGACGACAAGCTGGGCAACTTCACCCCGGGCAAGGACGCCGACTTCCTGGTGCTGGACTACAACGCCACGCCGCTGCTGAGCTACCGCATGCAGCAGGCGCAGAACCTGGCAGAGCGTCTGTTCGCCCTGTGCATGCTCGGCGACGACCGCACCGTGTTGGAAACCTTCGCCGCCGGCCGCTCGGTGCATCGGCGCGACTGAGGCCCGGTTGCCCCAGGGCCTGCTAGATTATCTGGCAGGCCCTGCCGGTCCCTTCGGCAAGTGCCTTCGCTGTCACATCAGCCAAGCCGAGGCCCCGCCATGCACGACTCTCTGCTGATCCAGCCACGCCGCGAGACCATCGCCGGCCAGCCAATCCTGCGCCCGCTGCCCTCGGCGCGCTGCCGCAGTGTCGGCCCCTTCGTGTTTTTCGACCATATCCTGGCGCAGCGCTACCCCGCTGGCACGGGCATGACTATCGACCAGCACCCGCATATCGGCCTGTCCACCCTCACCTACCTGTTCGAGGGGCAGTTGCAGCACAAGGACAGCCTGGGCTCGGACCAACTGGTCGGCCCGGGTGAGGTCAGCTGGATGACCGCCGGCAGCGGCGTGGCCCATGTCGAGCGCACCCCGGCGGCGCTGCAGCAAAGCGGCTCAACCTTGCACGGCCTGCAGGTGTGGCTGGCTTTGCCGGCGGATCAGGAGCAGTGCGCGCCCGCCTACAGCCACCACCCGGCCGCCAGCCTGCCGCGCAGCCATGCGCTGGGGGTGGAGGTCTGTCTGATTGCCGGCAGCGGCTTCTGCCTGCAGTCACCGGTGCCGGTGCACTCGCCCTGCGTCTATGCCGAGATCCGCCTGGCCGCCGGCGCCACCTTGCAGATTCCCGCCGAACATGCCGAGCGGGCCCTGTATCTGCTCGACGGTGAGGTGGAACTGGAAGATGAAAAGTTGCCGTCAGAGGCCATGTTGGTATTGCCCGGGGGGGCGACCCCGACCCTGGCGGCCTGCAGCGAGAGCCATCTGGTATTGATCGGTGGGGCGCCTATCGGCGCGCGGCGCATCGACTGGAACTTTGTCGCCAGCGACCCGGCCCTGATCGAGCAGGCCCGCCAGCGCTGGGCCGCGCTGGACTGGCCGCAGGTGCCGGGGGAAACCCGGCGGATCGAACTGCCGCGCTAAAGCGTAGGGTGCGCCGTGCGCACCGATGTTCCGCTGCTAATCGTGGTGCGCACGGCGCACCCTACGCACAGGGCATTGCCAACGCCTAACGGCTGGCTTTTTTCTTGCCAGTGGGCAGCAGGTGCGAGAACACCGCATGCAGGTCGTCCGAGGCGCTGTCGCCGTCCAGGTTGAGCTTGGCGTCGACGCTGTCCATATGGCGCATCATCAGGTCCACTGCCACCTTGGCATCGCGGGCCTCAATGGCATCCACCACTTCGTCATGCTCGGCATCCGAACAGTGACTGCGGCTGCTGCTTTCATACAGGGCGATGATCAGCGAGGTCTGCGAGATCAGGCTGCGCAGAAAGCCCAGCAGGGTGAAGTTGCCGGCGGCTTCGGCCAGTTTGAGGTGGAACTCGCCGGACAGGCGGATGCCCATGCCGCGATCACCCCGGGCAAAACAGTCGCGCTCTTCCCTGATCATCTGGCGCAAGCCGGCGATCTGCTCGGCCGTGGCGTTCTGGCAGGCCAGTTCAGTGATGGCGCGCTCGATCATGCGCCGGGCAAAGAAGATCTGCCGTGCTTCCTCGGCCCCCGGGCTGGCCACCACGGCACCGCGGTTGGGCCGCAGCAGCACTACGCCTTCATGGGCCAGGCGCGACAGGGCACGACGGATAATGGTGCGGCTGACGCCGAAAATCTCGCCCAACGCCTCTTCGCTCAGCTTGGTGGCCGGCGCCAGGCGCTGCTCAAGAATGGCCTCGAAGATATGTGCATAGACGACATCATCCTGAGTCCCGGTGCGGGTGCCCTTGGCCGCACGCGGCTGCTTTTTCAAAGGCTGCAATTGTTCGTTCATCTTGGCTCATTTCAAAGAGAGTGAGAGGCCAACGGCGGACAGTGGTCAAACTCCGCACCGGTTGCGGCCAGCCAAAGCGCCATTTAACGCAGGCCCGCGCTGATGGACAAGCCGGTAGTTGGACGCCAGAGCATTGTACACACAACCCCCTGACGAAACACCGCGACGCAATGCCCCAGCGCCTCCCGGCTCTGGTATGCACAACCCATGGCAGCGATTCGCGAAAAACGCCTGGCCTCGAGCCGATAGCGCAGAGTACCGGCCTGGGTCAGTAGACAGGGGGATAGGTGAGCGCCTTATACAAGTAACTTGCAGGCAGAAGCCGATACAAAACAAAAAACATTATTTGATTTTTTTGTATACAACATCATAATCGCTGCGAGTGCTGAATTCTGACCGAGCAGTCAACATGGCTATCGGCATGCTTATGCACACCGCCCACCTGGCGTCGCCCCGATAGCGCCTCCAGGTGGTACACAACAAGAGAGACGAGGAGTACCCGCTGTGGAAAGCGCTAAACAAGAACAACACGCGACTCACGCTCAAGGCATGCTGAAGACGGGACTGCTCGACCGTTTCTTCAAGCTGACTGAACACCGCACCACCATCAAAACCGAGTTGCTTGCAGGCCTGACGACCTTCGTCACCATGGCCTACATCATCTTCGTCAACCCCAACATCATGGCCAACGCCGGCGTCGATCATGGCGCAGCCTTCGTCGCCACCTGCATCGGCGCAGCCCTGGGCTGCTTCCTGATGGGCCTGTACGCCAACTGGCCGGTCGGCCTGGCGCCTGGCATGGGCCTGAATGCCTTCTTCACCTACACCGTGGTCGGCGAAATGGGCTACAGCTGGCAGATCGCCCTGGGGGCGGTCTTTATCTCCGGCATCCTGTTTATGATCATGAGCCTGTCGCGCATTCGTGAGTGGCTGCTCAACAGCATCCCCATGAGCCTGCGCTTCGCCATGGGCGCCGGGGTCGGTCTATTCCTCGGCCTGATCGGCCTGAAGACCGCCGGCATTGTGGTCGACAGCCCGGCCACCCTGCTGACCATGGGCACCTTCGGTGAGCCGAACGCCTTGCTGGCGGCCATCTGCTTTCTGCTGATCGCCGTACTCAGCCACCGCAATGTATTCGGCGCCATCCTCTTCAGCATGCTCGGGGTGACGGCCATCGGCTGGGCCCTGGGCCTGGTGGAGTACAACGGTCTGGTGTCGATGCCGCCGAGCCTGGCGCCGACCTTCCTGGCCATGGATATCGCCGGCGCGTTCAACGTGGCCATGATCAGCGTGATCCTCGCCTTTCTTTTCGTGAACATGTTCGACACCGCCGGCACCCTGATGGGCGTGGCCCATCGCGCCAACCTGGTGGACGAGGATGGCAAGATTCAGAACCTGTCCAAGGCTCTCAAGGCCGACTCCACGTCCAGCGTGGTCGGCGCCATGGTCGGCTGCCCACCGGTGACCAGCTATGTGGAAAGCGCCTCGGGCGTGGCCGCTGGCGGCCGCACCGGTCTGACCGCCGTGGCCGTGGGCCTGCTGTTTCTCGCCGCGATGTTCTTCGCCCCGCTGGCCGGGATGATCCCCGCCTACGCCACCGCCGGCGCGCTGATCTATGTCGCCATGCTGATGATGAGCGGCATGGCCCATATCGACTGGAAGGACCACACCGACACCATCCCGGCCATCGTCACCGTGGTGATGATGCCGCTGACCTTCTCCATCGCCAACGGGATCGCCCTGGGCTTTCTGACCTATGCCACACTCAAGCTGCTAACCGGCCAGCGTGACAAGGTGTCGATCAGCCTGTATGTGCTGTGCATTATCTTTATCGCCAAGTTCGCCTTCCTTTAACTGAAAACTACTGCGCTCGCCTAAGCTGCGTTGAAGTCAGGCTCACAACCAAAGGTTGAACGTGCTTTAGCACGGCCCCGCAGGGGCGAGCGGAGCGAGTCAAATGCTCATGTACAAAAGTACACTCCGCTTTTTCGCCTGACGTCGCCTTGCCTAGCCTTCGCTCGCTACGTTTTCAAAGCACCGGAATACGAAATTAGGCACAACCATAGCCCCGGCGTATGCGCCGGGGCTTGTGCATATCTGGAGACTCGCCATGAGCCTGGACACCTGGCTGCTGTTTGCAAGCGCCGCGCTGATCGTGATTCTGATTCCCGGCCCGCTGTCGCTGCTGATGGTCAGTAACAGCCTGAACTATGGTCTGCACCGCTCCCTGCCCGGCTTTGCCGGCGGGGTCAGTGCCTCAATCTGCCTGCTCAGTGCCTCGGCCCTGGGCCTGGGCGCCCTGCTGCTGGCCTCGGAACGGCTGTTCAGCCTGCTGAAAATTGTCGGCGCGCTGTATCTGTTCTATCTCGCCTGGCAGAGCTGGCAGGCCTCGCGCCAGGCGGCCAAGCCGACCCAGGCCGAGGAGCAGCCGGTCAACCCAAGCGTTCGCGCCATGTTCTGGAAGGCCTTCGGCCTGGGTGCCAGCAACCCCAAGGACATTCTGTTCTTTGCCGCCTTTCTGCCGCAATTTCTCAGCGCCTCACAGCCCCTGCTCGGCCAGCTGCTGGCGATGATCGTCACCTGGGCGCTGCTGGATCTGACCTGCAAGCTGTTCTACGGCCTGAGTGCCCAGGGCGCCGCGCGCTACCTGCGCTCGGGCAAGGGGCAATGCTGGTTCAACCGCATCAGCGCAGCGCTGTT
>JBFHPI010000176.1:0-6612 GCA_041592855.1 Pseudomonas sp. | reverse complement strand
TCGCGGCCATGGGCCGCTCCCACGCATCGGTCGCAGGAGCGGCCCATGGCCGCGAATAATAGCGATGGCTGTTAAAACCGCTCAGTGCTGCAGATGCCCATACAGCTTGGCGTAGAGCCCGCCTTCGGCGATCAGCTGCTGGTGGCCGCCGTCTTCGGCGATGCTGCCGCCATCGAATACCAGCACTCGGTCGGCCTGCTTCACGGCGCTGAGGCGGTGGGCGATGATCAGGGTGGTACGCCCGCGCAGGAACTGATTGAGGGCCTGGTGCAGGGCGTATTCGGTGGCGGCGTCCAGGGCCGAGGTGGCCTCGTCGAGGATCACCACCTTGGGTTCGGCCAGCACCATGCGGGCGATGGCCAGGCGCTGGCGCTGGCCACCGGACAGGCGCACGCCGCTGCGCCCGACCACGGTGTCCAGGCCTTGCGGCAGGGCGCGAATGGTATCGGCCAGCTGGGCAATCTGCAGGGCCTGCCAGCAGGCCTCGTCGCTGCGTTCACGGCCCATGCACAGATTGGCGCGCACCGTGTCATTGAACAGCGCCGGATGCTGCAGCACCACCGCGACGTGCTCGCGCACGGTCTCCAGACCGATGTCCTGCTGGCTGCAGCCACCAAAGGCGATACTGCCGGCCTGAGGCGTATACAGCCCCAGCAGCAACTGCACCAGGGTACTTTTGCCGCCACCCGAAGCGCCGACTATGGCCACCTTCTCGCCGGGGGCGATGCTCAGGTTGAGCTGGTTGAGGACCGGCTCATCGTTGTAGGCGAAGGTCAGGCCACGCACCTCGATGCCCACCGTATCGCTGTCCTTGAAGGGGTCGACCTGGCCCACATATTGCGGCTCATCCTGGCGGCCGAGCAGCTGGTTAATGCGGCTCAAGGCGCCGCCGGCGGCGTAGAAGGCATACTGCAGACTGAGCAGTTGTTCGACCGGGCCGATCATAAACCACAGGTAGCTGAACACCGCGAGCATCTGGCCGATGGACAGGTCGGAGAACAGCACGGTGAGCATGGCCGCCGCGCGGAACACGTCGATGCCGAACTGGAACAGCAGGCCACTGGCGCGGTTCGACGCATCGGTCTTCCACTGCGAGGCCACGGCGCGGTCGCGCACCTCCTTGGCGCGGCCACCGAGACGGCCGAGAAAGTAGCCCTGACGGTTGCTGGCGCGGACTTCCTGAATCGCCTCCAGAGTCTCTGTCAGGGCCTGGGTAAAGCGCCCGGTGCTGTCGTTCTCCAGTTTCTTAAGGTGCTTGACCCGCTTGCCCAGCAGCACCGTGGCATAGATCACCAGGGGATTGAACAAGAGGATCAGCAGGGCCAGCTGCCAGTGCATCCAGATCAGGATGGCCGAGGTGCCGGCCAGGGTCAGCACCGCCACCAGAAAGCGGCTCAGGGTCTCGCCGACAAACTTGTCCAGGGTATCCAGGTCGGTGACCAGATGGGTGGTCACGGTGCCGCCGCCCAGGCTCTCGTATTCGCCCAGGGAGATACGCTTGAGTCGCTCGATCAAACGGATGCGGATGCGGTAGACGATGTCTTTCGACAGCCGGGCAAACAGGCGCGCCTGCAGCACGTTGAAGATCAAGGCGCCGCCGCGCAGCAGCAGGGTCAGCACCAGCATCAGGCCGATATAGCCGGCCGCACTCTGCCAGGCCAGGGGCAGGAAATTGTCCATCACCCGCAGGGCGGCATCGCCGTCCTGCAGCAGCACTTCATCCACCAGCAACGGCAGCAGCAGAGGAATCGGCACGCTGCACAGGGTGGCCAGCACCGCCACCAGATTGGCCAGAATCAGGGCCTTCTTGTGGCGCAGGGCCAGGCGACGGATTTCAGCCCAGCTCAGGTGATCAGGCATGCAGCCCCCGCTCCAGCCAGCGCGCCAGCAACGGTTGCAGCGCCTCCAGGGGCTGATAGCCGTTGGTCAGCAAGGCCAGTTGCCCCTCACGCTCGGCCAGCAGGGTGGGGAAGCCGGCAATGCCCAGGTCCTGCACCCAGCGCACATCGGCGGCGGTGGCTTCACGCATGGCCTGGCTGTCGAAGGGCTCGGCAAACACGATGCGCGGAATACCGGCCTGCTCGGCCAGGTCCACCAGTACGCTGGCGCGGGTGACATCCACCCCTTCGGTGTAGAACGCCTGCTGGATTAGCTGCACCAGCGGCCAGACCAGGTCCGGCGCCAGCTGGCGGGCCGTGACCAGGGCGCGACAGGCCGGCTCAGTATCGTAGACCAGGCCTTCGGGCAGGCCATCTTGGAAATTGAACAGCTGCCCGGTGCTGGCATTGACCGCCTGCCAGTAACCCAGGTAGCGCACCCGAGCGGCGGCGTCGATGGCCACCCCGTCGCGGCGCAGACCGCCTGCCACCAGATGCAGGCCAACTCCCGCAGCTGCCGCCTGCTCGGCGAGGGACTCCAGCACCGGGGCAAAGCCCCAGCACCAGGAACACATGGGGTCCATCACATACAGCAGGCGTGCGTGCATGCCTAAGCCTCGCGGGATTGGCGGGGGTTGAAGCCCAGCGGATGAGGTTGATTGCGCGCCTTGGCCAGCTCGATCTGGCGCTGGCGCTCGCGGGCGCCGGCACGGGTTTTTTCCGGCAGCGAATCCCAGCAGTGCGGGCAGCTGACACCGGGGGTGTAGAACTCGGACAGGCGATCCTCCACCGACACCGGGGTGCGGCAGGCGTGGCACTGGTCGTAGTCGCCTTCGGTCAGGTCATGGCGCACGGTCACCCGGTTGTCGAAGACAAAGCAGTCGCCCTGCCACTTGGTCTGCTCCTGAGGCACTTCCTCCAGGTATTTGAGGATGCCGCCCTTGAGGTGATAGACCTCCTCGAAGCCCTCGCCAAGCATATAGCTGGAGGCCTTCTCGCAGCGGATGCCGCCGGTGCAGAACATCGCCACCTTCTTGTGCTTGCTCGGGTCGAAGTGCGCCTGGATGTACTCGGGAAACTCGCGGAACGACTTGGTTTTGGGATCGATGGCACCCTCGAAGGTGCCGATGGCCACCTCATAGTCGTTGCGGGTGTCGATCAGCAGCACCTCGGGGTCCGAGATCAGCGCGTTCCAGTCCTTGGGCTCGACATAGGTGCCGACCTGGCTGTTGGGGTCCACGCCCGGCACGCCGAGGGTGACGATTTCCGTCTTCAGCTTGACCTTGGTGCGGTAGAACGGCTGCTCATCGCAATAGGACTCTTTATGGTCGATATCGGCCAGGCGCGCATCTTCGGCAAACCAGGCCATCAACCCGTCGATACCGGCGCGCGAGCCGGACACGGTGCCGTTGATGCCTTCCTCGGCGAGCAGCAGGGTGCCCTTGATGCCGTTATCCAGCAGGCATTGCAGCAGGGGTTCACGCAGAGCCTGGTAATCCGGCAGGGAGACGAACTTGTATAAAGCCGCCACAACGATCTTGTCGGTCATGTCACTGTCCTTCAGTAGTCGCCCACGTAAAGGGCGGACTGGGATAAAAAATCCGCCGGCAGTCGCCGGCGGGGTGTGCAGTTTACGTGTCCGCACGCCTGCCGTGTAGGGGCGAGTTGCCGCATTGTTGACCTGGCGGACAGGCTGCCCCGGTTACAAGCTTGCTGCTTCCTCTATAAACTCGCGGTCTACGCCTGAACCGGAAGCCCGCCCATGTCCCAAGCCCCCCTTGATCTGCTGTTGCTGCCCAGCTGGCTGGTGCCCGTGGAACCGGCCGGCGTGGTGCTGCACGACCATGGCCTGGGGGTGCGCGACGGGCGCATCGTGCTGATCGCGCCCCGGGCCGAAGCCCTGCTGCAACCGGCGACGCGGGTGCTGGAACTGCCGGGGCGGCTGCTTACCCCCGGGCTGGTCAACGCCCACGGCCACGCCGCCATGACCCTGTTCCGCGGCCTGGCCGACGACCTGCCGCTGATGACCTGGCTGCAGGAGCATATCTGGCCGGCCGAAGGCCAGTGGGTCAATGAAGACTTCGTGCGCGACGGCACCGAGCTGGCCATCGCCGAGCAGATCAAGGGCGGCATCAGCTGCTTCGCCGATATGTACTTCTACCCCGAAGTGGCCACCGGCTGTGTGCATGACAGCGGCATCCGCGCGCAGATCAGCATCCCGGTGCTGGACTTCCCCATCCCCGGCGCCCGCGACGCCGCCGAGGCGCTGCGCAAGGGCCTGGGCCTGTTCGACGACCTCAAGCACCACCCGCGCCTGAGCGTGGCCTTCGGCCCCCATGCACCCTACACGGTCAGCGACGACAAGCTGGAAAATATCCGCATGCTGGCCGAGGAACTGGATGCCGGCATCCATATGCACGTGCACGAAACCGCGTTCGAGGTGCAGCAGAGCCTCAGCCTGCACGGCGAGCGCCCCCTGGCCCGCCTGCAGCGCCTGGGCCTGCTCGGCCCGCGCTTCCAGGCCGTGCATATGACCCAGATCGATGACGAGGATGTACAGCTGTTGGTGACCAGCAACAGCAGCGTGATCCACTGCCCGGAATCCAACCTCAAACTGGCCAGCGGTTTCTGCCCCGTTGAAAAGCTCTGGCAGGCCGGGGTCAATGTGGCCATCGGCACCGACGGTGCGGCCAGCAACAACGACCTGGACCTGCTCGGCGAAACCCGCACCGCCGCCCTGCTGGCCAAGGCCGTGGCCGGCTCCGCCACCGCCCTGAATGCCCACAGTGCCCTACGCCTGGCCACCCTTAACGGCGCCCGTGCCCTGGGCCTGGAACAAGAGACCGGCTCGCTGCAGCTGGGCAAACTGGCCGACCTCTGCGTCTTCGACCTCTCAGGCCTAGCCCAGCAGCCGATTTACGATCCGGTGTCGCAACTGATCTACAGCAGCGGCCGGCAGTGCGTGGAACACCTCTGGGTCGGCGGCAGGCAGCTGCTCGACGGCGGCCAGCTGACCCGCATGGACGAACAGCAGATCATCGCCAAGGCCCGCGCCTGGGGCGAGATGATCAGTCGCCCGCAGGCCGCTGCGACAAACTGACATATATTGCCCGGGCCCAAAGGGCCCACAGCCGCCGGTGAAACTGGCAACATGCCCGGATTCGCCAGAGCGCCCAACCTGGAAGCCCTTATGAGCAACGTCGACCACGCCGAAATCGCCAAATTCGAAGCCCTCGCCCATCGCTGGTGGGACCGCGAGAGCGAGTTCAAGCCCCTGCATGACATCAACCCGCTGCGGGTCAACTGGATCGACGAGCGCGTCGGCCTGGCCGGCAAGACCGTGCTGGATGTGGGCTGCGGCGGCGGCATCCTCAGCGAGTCCATGGCCCAGCGCGGCGCCACCGTAACCGGCATCGACATGGGCGAGGCGCCTTTGGCCGTGGCCCAGCTGCACCAGCTGGAATCCGGGGTCAACGTCAGCTACCGGCAGATCACCGCCGAGGCCCTGGCCGCGGAAATGCCCGGCCAGTTCGATGTGGTCACCTGCCTGGAAATGCTCGAACACGTGCCGGATCCGGCCTCGGTGATCCGCGCCTGCTACACCCTGGTCAAACCCGGCGGCCAGGTGTTCTTCTCCACCATCAACCGCAACCCCAAGGCCTACCTGTTCGCCGTGATCGGTGCCGAATACCTGCTGCGCCTTTTGCCTCGCGGCACCCACGATTTCAAGAAGTTTATCCGCCCCTCCGAACTGGGCGCCTGGAGCCGCGAGGCCGGCCTTGAGGTCAAGGACATCATCGGCCTGACCTACAACCCGCTGACCAAGCGCTACAAGCTGGAAGCCGATGTGGACGTCAACTACATGATCCAGACCCTCAAGGAGGCCTGATGCGTCTGCGTGCGGTACTTTTCGATATGGACGGTACGCTGCTCGACAGCGCCCCGGACTTTATTGCCATCTGCCAGGCCATGCGCACCGAGCGCGACCTGGCGCCGATTGCCGACAAATTGATCCGCGATCAGGTCTCCGGCGGCGCCCGCGCCATGGTTGCCACCACCTTCTCCATGGACCCGCAGCACGCCGAGTTCGAAGCCCTGCGCCTGGAGTTTCTCGAGCGCTATCAGCAGCACTGTGCGGTACTGACCCGCCCCTTCGACGGCATCAATGAGCTGCTGGAGGATATCGAGAAAGCCAACCTGCGCTGGGGCGTGGCCACCAACAAGCCGGTGCGCTATGCCGAGCCGATCATGCAGCAGCTGGGCCTCGCCCAACGCTCGGCGGTGCTGGTGTGCCCGGACCATGTCAGTCGCAGCAAGCCGGACCCGGAAATGCTTCTGCTGGCCTGCCAGCAATTGCAGCTGGAGCCGGGCGAGGTGCTGTTTATCGGCGATGACGAGCGCGATATCGAGGCCGGCCGCGCCGCCGGCTGCCGCACCGTAGCGGTGAGCTACGGCTATATCCACCCCGAGGACAACCCGGCCAACTGGGGCGCCGATGCCCTGGTGGATCATCCCCGCGAACTGCGTCAGCTGCTCGATAACGCGCTGTGTAGCTGCTAGCTACGCTCGGAAGGATCATGCGGATCTAGGCGCCTAGAAGCCGGCCAGACGCCTGACGACTCAATCCGGCACTTCGACGCTGACATGCAGCGCATCGTGGCGCCAGAACTCCAGATCGCAGTCGATCAGCCGACCGTGCTGGTCGCGGTTGATCCGCACGATACGCAGTGCCGGG
>JBFHPI010000175.1:0-6636 GCA_041592855.1 Pseudomonas sp. | reverse complement strand
CGGCGACACCGTAGTCGTTCAGGTGAAGGTGAAGGAAGGTGACCGTCAGCGTCTGCAGGCGTTCGAAGGCGTGGTAATCGCCAAGCGTAACCGTGGTCTGAACAGTGCCTTCACTGTGCGCAAGATCTCCAACGGTGTGGGCGTTGAGCGTACCTTCCAGACCTACAGCCCGCTGGTAGACAGTCTGGCCGTCAAGCGTCGCGGTGACGTGCGCAAAGCCAAGCTGTACTACCTGCGCGACCTGTCCGGCAAGGCAGCGCGCATCAAGGAAAAACTCAGCTAATAGCGGGTTTTATCCAAAGAAAAGCAGCCCCCGGGCTGCTTTTCTCGTTTCTGGGTCAGTGGTGTGCGCTATTTGTGCATACTGATCTTCAGTGAGGCCTGAGACAGATCGATGTCGTGCAGGCTCAGGCTGCCAAAGCTTTGCCCGGGAGAAGCGCCCGCCACGCGGATATTGTCAAAGCGCAGCTCACCAATGGAGCTGGGCAGGCGCACGTTGACCGAACCGTCGGCATTGATCACCGAGCTGAGGTTCTGGGTATCGTAGTGCACATCCTTGAGCGAGGTTTCTGCTTCCAGGCTGTCCAGCACCGGCAGCAGCAGTTTCGACAACTGTTTGACCGTGCCCAGGCCGTTGCCGCTTTCGGCTTGCAGGAACAGGGCTGGCAGGCTGTCTTCCAGACCCTGGGCCGAGACATCGCGTAGTTCGATTTCTGACAGTGCCTGCATCCCGGGCGGATCGATATTCTGACTGGCGGCGCTATCCAGCTCCAGGCGCTGGTTGCCCAGTGCCGGCTGGAAGGGCAGCATCAGGGCGGCGACCAGGGTGGCGGCCAGGCGCAGATTGGTCTGTTTGCGCAGGGCCTTGTGCAGCTGACGTTCGCTCAGGCAGCCCTGCTCGACCAGGATTTCACCCAGGCGCTTGTGCCCGGTGAGCTGCAGTTTGATCGCCTCATCCAGCTGCTGGCGGTTGATCAAGCCCTTGTTGATCAGGATCTGACCGAGGCGGGAGTGCTGTTGGGACATGGGCTTGGCCTGTGGTTGGATAGTGGCGTGATGCAATCATGGCTTGCGAATGCGGGTCTGTCACCGACCATAAGATAGGGTGACAAGCTTTTCCTGCTGCTCGCTTGGCCTGGCCTCCAGGCTTGTGGAAACTAGTGCCTCTGCCTCTATAAGGTTTAGTCGATGTCAGCTGTCGAGCACCCCCTGATCGAACGTTTTGTCGAAGCCCTGTGGCTGGAGAAGGGTTTGTCGGCCCATACCAGGGCGGCTTATCGCAGTGATCTGGCGTTATTCAACGGTTGGCTACAGGCCCGCGATCTGCAGTTGGACGCCGTGGGGCGTGAGTTGATTCTTGATCATCTGGCCTGGCGTCTGAATCAGGGGTACAAGGCGCGCTCCACGGCGCGCCTGCTCTCGGGCCTGCGTGGCTTCTACCGCTTTCTTCTGCGAGAAGGGCTGATCGGACGTGATCCGACCTTGCAGGTGGAGCTGCCGCAGCTGGGGCGCCCCTTGCCCAAGTCGCTGTCCGAGGCCGATGTCGAGGCGCTGCTGGCGGCGCCGGATCTGGATGACCCGGTCGGCCTGCGCGACCGCGCCATGCTCGAAGTGCTTTATGCCTGTGGTTTGCGGGTCAGTGAATTGATCAGTCTGACCCTGGAACAGGTCAATCTGCGTCAGGGCGTGCTGCGGGTGTTCGGCAAGGGTAGCAAGGAGCGTCTGGTACCGCTTGGCGAGGAGGCGATTGCCTGGATCGAGCGCTACAGCAAGGAGGCGCGGCCGTTTCTCCTGGATGGCCGGCCCAGTGATGTGCTGTTTCCCAGTCTGCGCGGAGTACAGATGACCCGGCAGACCTTCTGGCACCGGATCAAGCTGCAGGCTCGGGTGGCGGGTATCGGCAGGGGCCTGTCGCCCCATACCCTGCGCCACGCTTTTGCCACTCACCTGCTCAACCATGGTGCCGATTTGCGCGTGGTGCAGATGCTCTTGGGCCATAGCGACCTGTCGACCACGCAGATCTATACCCATGTTGCCCGGGCGCGTTTGCAGGCGCTGCATGCCGAGCACCATCCGCGCGGCTGAGAACGCCGCCTGGCCTGCCGTGATCGGTGTATCAGGGCTTCTATGGTAGGCTGTGTTCATCTCTACCCAGTGTGTCTTTTGACGGGAGTCTCCATGCGTTTAACTCGCCTTTTTGCGGCCATCACCCTTGGTCTGTCCTGTGCTGTTGCCGTGGCCGAGGATGCGGATCAGGCCATTCGCCAGACCCTCAAGGCCATCCAGGCCGACCTGCCGGTCGAGGCGATTGCGGAAAGCCCGATGCCGGGCCTGTATCAGGTGCAATTGGAAGGTGGGCGCCAGCTCTATGCCAGTGGCGACGGTCAGTTTCTGCTGCAGGGCTATCTGTTTCAGGTCAAGGATGGCAAGGCCGTCAACCTGACCGAGCAGGCGGAGAGCCAGGGTGTGGCGAAGACCATCGCGGCCATTCCAGCTGCCGAGATGGTGATTTTTGCAGGCAAGGAATCCAAGACCCATATCACCGTGTTTACCGATACCGATTGCGGCTACTGCCAGAAGCTGCACAGTGAGGTGCCGGAACTTAATCGCCTCGGTGTGGAGGTGCGCTACCTGGCCTTTCCGCGTCAGGGGCTGAACGCCCCGGCGGCCAAGGAGCTGGTTAATGTCTGGTGTGCCAAGGACAAGCAGCAGGCCATGAACCTGGCCAAGACCCGTCAGCCGGTGCCGGATGCCCAGTGCGACAACCCGGTGGCCAAGCAGTACGCCCTGGGCCAGACGATTGGCGTCAGTGGTACCCCGGCCATCGTGCTGGCCAATGGCAAGATCATTCCGGGCTATCAGCCAGCGCCACAGCTGGCCAAGATTGCTCTGGAGTCCAAGTGATTAGAGCCGTCTAGCGGATTGACTAATAAACAGCCGCTTCGTATGGTGCGGCTCTTTTTCTACGGCCGGAGCTTGCTCCGGCCGTTTTATGCAGTGCAGATGGGGAGTTCAGTGTGAAACCGGTCAAAGTAGGCATCTGTGGGCTGGGTACCGTCGGTGGCGGTACGTTGAATGTATTGAAGCGCAACGCCGAGGAGATTACCCGGCGCGCCGGGCGTGGCATTGAAATCGCCCAGATTGCCATTCGCTCGCCCAAGCCGCAGTACGACACAACCGGTATCAGCCTGACCACCGACGCCTTCGAGCTGGTCAATAACCCCGAGATCGACATTGTTATCGAGTTGATCGGCGGCTACACCCTGGCCAAGGACCTGGTGCTGCAGGCCATCGACAACGGCAAGCATGTGGTCACCGCGAACAAGGCGCTGATCGCCGTGCATGGCAACGAGATCTTCGCCAAGGCCCGCGAGAAGGGTGTGATCGTTGCTTTCGAAGCGGCCGTGGCCGGTGGCATCCCGGTGATCAAGGCCATCCGCGAAGGCCTGGCGGGCAACCGCATCAACTGGCTGGCCGGTATCATCAACGGCACCGGCAACTTTATCCTCAGCGAAATGCGCGAAAAGGGTCGTGCCTTCGATGATGTCTTGAAGGAGGCCCAGGCCCTGGGCTATGCCGAGGCCGACCCGACCTTCGACGTGGAAGGCATCGATGCGGCGCACAAGCTGACCATTCTGGCGTCCATTGCCTTTGGTATCCCGCTGCAGTTCGACAAGGCTTACACCGAAGGCATCACCCAGCTGACCACCGCCGATGTGAACTATGCCGAGGCCCTGGGCTATCGGATCAAGCACCTGGGCGTGGCGCGTAGCACTGCAGCCGGTATCGAGTTGCGCGTACACCCGACCCTGATTCCGGCCGATCGCCTGATTGCCAACGTCAATGGGGTGATGAATGCGGTGATGGTCAATGGTGATGCGGCCGGCTCCACGCTGTATTACGGTGCCGGCGCCGGTATGGAACCGACCGCGTCTTCGGTGGTGGCCGACTTGGTCGATGTGGTGCGGGCGCTGACCAGTGATCCGACCAATCGTGTACCGCACCTGGCCTTCCAGCCGGACTCGTTGTCCGATCACCCGATCCTGCCGATCAGTGCCTGTGAAAGTGCCTACTACCTGCGTATCCAGGCCAAGGACCATCCCGGTGTATTGGCTCAGGTGGCAAGCATCCTGTCGGAGCGCGGCATCAATATCGAGTCGATCATGCAGAAGGAGGTCGAGGAGCATGATGGTCTGGTGCCAATGATCCTGGTGACCCATCGCGTGCCCGAGCAGCGTATGACTGACGCCATTACCGCTCTGGAGTCCCTGGATGGTGTGGCTGCGCCGGTGGTGCGTATCCGCGTGGAACAGCTTGCTTAAGACGCTGGGTCGGGTGGAAAGTCCGGCCGGCGGTGCTTTTTATCGGTTTTTAAAAGGTTTCCAACAATGCGCTATATCAGTACCCGCGGCCAGGCACCGGCCCTGAACTTTGAAGACGTGCTGCTGGCCGGTCTGGCCAGCGACGGCGGCCTCTATGTGCCGGAAAACCTTCCGCGTTTCACCGTCGAGGAGATCGCCTCCTGGGCCGGGCTGCCGTATCACGAACTGGCCTTCCGGGTGATGCGCCCGTTTGTCACCGGCAGCATTCCGGATGCCGACTTCAAAAAGATCCTCGAAGAGACCTACGGCGTGTTCGCCCACAACGCCGTGGCGCCGCTGCGTCAGCTGAATGGCAATGAGTGGGTGCTGGAGCTGTTCCACGGCCCGACCCTGGCCTTCAAGGACTTTGCCCTGCAGCTGCTCGGTCGTCTGCTTGACTATGTACTGGCCAAGCGCAACGAGCGTGTGGTGATTATGGGCGCCACCAGTGGCGACACCGGGTCGGCGGCCATCGAGGGTTGCAAGGCCTGCGATAACGTCGACATCTTTATCATGCACCCGCACAACCGCGTGTCCGAGGTGCAGCGTCGGCAGATGACCACCATCTTCGGCGACAACATCCACAACATCGCCATCGAGGGCAACTTCGACGACTGCCAGGAGATGGTCAAGGCCAGCTTCGCCGATCAGGGCTTCCTCAAGGGTACCCGCCTGGTGGCGGTGAACTCGATCAACTGGGCGCGGATCATGGCCCAGATCGTCTACTACTTCCATGCCGCGCTGCAGCTCGGCGGCCCGGCTCGCTCCGTGGCCTTCTCGGTGCCCACCGGAAACTTCGGCGACATTTTCGCCGGGTATCTCGCGCGCAATATGGGCCTGCCGATCAGCCAGCTGATCGTCGCCACCAACCGCAACGATATCCTGCACCGCTTTATGTCCGGCAACCGCTACGACAAGGACACCCTGCACCCGACCCTGTCGCCGTCCATGGACATCATGGTGTCGTCCAACTTCGAGCGCCTGCTGTTCGACCTGCACGGTCGCAATGGCGCCGAAGTGGCGCGCCTTATGGACGGCTTCAAGGTCAGCGGCAAGCTGGCGGTGGAGGATGACCGCTGGACCGAGGCGCGCCGCCTGTTCGACTCGCTGGCTGTGGATGATGTGCAGACCTGTACCACCATCGCCGAGGTCTATGCCGAGTGTGGCGAGCTGCTCGACCCGCACACCGCCATCGGCGTGCGGGCCGCCCGCGAGTGCCGCCGTAGCCTGGCCACGCCCATGGTGGTGCTGGGTACGGCCCACCCGGTCAAGTTCCCGGAAGCGGTGGAGAAGGCCGGCATTGAAGCGGTACCGGCTCTGCCGGCGCACCTGGCCGATCTGTTCGAGCGTCCCGAGCGCTGCACCGTGCTGGCCAATGATCTGAAAACCGTGCAGGCGTTTGTCGCGGCCCATGGTAACCGCGGCAAGCCGTTGTAACAGGTGCGTTCGATATAAGAAACCGGCTCTGGCAGCCGGTTTTTTTATGCCGCTGTACGCGACTATGCTGCCAGTAGGCAATGTTCTGGAGTGTGGCTATGACAAGTCTGGATAATGAGCTGCCGCCCGAGGTGCAGGCGGCGCTGGCGCGGGGGCAGAAAATCGAGGCGATCAAGTTGCTGCGCGAGGCCCGGGGTATGGGCTTGAAGGAGGCCAAGGAGGCGGTTGAGGCCCATGGAGCCGAAGGGCGCCTGGGTGGCGTCTCGGTGGTGCAGGGCGGAGGGCATGGCGCTTTTTTCTGGTTGTTGGCTTTGCTGCTGTTGGGGTGTGCTGTGTTCGGGTTGCTTGGCTGGTTCTAGGCTTGCTGCCGCATCCTGGCTGGCAGGTGCTCAGCGCTCGGCGGAGTGATAGGGACTATTCTGAAATCAGAGGTTCTGAGGGTACTGCGATGAAGTGGCTGATAAGGGTGTTGTTATGGCCGTGCTTGGCTTTTCCCCTGACTGATTCCTATGCCGCCACATTTGCAGTGGGCTTTTACAATTACCCGCCGATGATGATTGAAGATGGCCGAACGGGTATTTATCAGGAAATATTCGATGAGTTGGGCAGGCTGACGGGTGACAAGTTTGATGTGCAGTATTACCCCTATCCGCGCATTGGTTTGCTGTTCAATAGCGGTCAGCTTGATATAGAGCCGGGTGTTTATCCGGGGTGGGTGCGCAATCAGCCGACGCCTGGGTTGTTCTCGGTGCCCTTTGGTCAGGTCATCGATGTCATGGTATTCGCCCCCGGCAAGACTTTCCCGGTCAAACGGCCTGAAGATTTGCGCGGCAAATCG
>JBFHPI010000174.1:0-6642 GCA_041592855.1 Pseudomonas sp. | reverse complement strand
GGTGGGTGATAGCCGGCTGGCCTGGGCGGTGCTGCTGGGAACCGTACCGGTTGGTCTGGTGGGGCTGAGCCTTAAGGTCTGGATTGAGCAGGAGCTGCGCGAGCCGTTGTTGATCGCCTGGGCGACTCTGGGCTTTGGCGTGCTGCTATGGCTAGGTGATTATGTGGCGCGGCGCAATCCGGCGCCCCGTAGCGAAGCCCATCTCGGCTGGCGGGATGTGCTGTGCATTGGCTGTGCCCAGGCGCTGGCCCTGATTCCTGGCGCTTCCCGGAGCGGCGTGACCATCACCGCCGGCCTTCTGCTGGGACTTTCACCCGTGGCAGCGGCGCGTTTTTCCTTTCTATTATCCATTCCGGTGATTCTGTTGGCCTGTGGCCTGAGTACTTATGACCTGGCGCGGGCTGAGACGGCGGTGCCGTGGGCGGTGATGGGCTGGGGCGTGCTGTTCTCGGCCATCAGTGCCTATCTGTGCATCCACTGCTTTCTCACCTTGCTGGAACGGGTCGGCCTGCTGCCGTTTGTGCTGTACCGCATGGCCCTGGGGCTGCTGCTGTTCTGGCTGTTTGGCTAGCAGTCTCAACTGGCCAGACGCAGGTGGTTGTCCCACAGCCCCGCCGGCAGGCTTAGCGGGGTGGTGTCGATTGTGCTCTGGCGGCAGTCGTAGAGGCGGCAGCGCCCCTGCCCGGAACTGACCACAAAACCGGCGGCGCAGGCAGCGACGCCGGCGCAGTCAGGCAAGGCGCTGTCCAGGCGCAGGGCGGCGCTGTCCAGGTCCCAGATAAAGAAGCGATTGCCACGCGGTGCGGTGAGCGCCAGCAGGCGCAGCTCGCTATGGATGGCCACGCTGGCAGTGTACTGCTGCATGGCCAGACGTTGCGCTTCGGCGATCGGGAAGGGCTGAAATGGCTGGTCGGGACGCTTGATCGCCAACAGTGGCACCGCATCCTGCATATCGCCCATATATTGCTGGGCGCTGACTACCGTGCCGTCTGTTGCCACGGCCAGGTGGCGCACGCTGTTCTGGCGCTCGGCCAGGCGCTCGCGGCTGAGCAGCCTGCCGTCGCGGCCCATCAGCACCAGGCTGGAGTCCATGGCATCGAGGTTCATTTCTACCCGGCTGTCGGCCTCGGTGCGGATGCCGCCGTTGGCGACCGCCAGGGTCTCGCCGTCGGGCAGCCAGAGCAGCTGGTGTGGGCCGATACCGTGGCTGGGATGCTCGCCCTCGCGCTGCAGGCGTATGCCACTCAGGCGGTAGATGCCCAGAACGCCCCGGCCGGGCTCGGTGCTGTCGTTCTCACTGGTGTAGAGCCAGTGGCCGCTCTGGTGAAAAACCCCGTGGCCATTGAAGTGGCGACCAGGGGGTGTAACCAGGGTCTGCAGCAGGCGCCCATCGCGGCTGTCGATCAGGTAGCTCTCGGTGCCGGGGCGGCGCCCGACAAACAGCGCCACAGGCAGGCTGGGGTGTGGCAACACATCGTGACAGCGTTGACTGACCTGGGTGGCGAAGGCCGGCTGGCCATCCAGTCGGTAGCCTACCGCGTAGTGCCGACCTTTGGCGTCGTTGCGGGCGGACAGCAGCAACGGTTGCGGGCCGTGCTGCAAAAGGCGCCAGCCGCCCAGGCTGGCGGCCGCCAGGGTCAGGCTGGTCAAGCCAAGCAGGGTGCGGCGTTTCATTCAGTCTCCATCGTGGGCGTTAAAGCCGATTTGTACGCCGAGGGCATTGGCCAGTTCGCTTTCCTGCAGACGATGCAGTTGCTCGAGGCTGGCATACAGCTCGTTGAGGCTGGCCCGGCCGTTTGGCTCGCCGAGCAGTTCGCCCAGCGGCCGCTCCAATGTGGCCAGGCGCTGACGGGTGTCCAGGTAGGCAGCGTCGATACGCTCCGCCAGTTCAGCCTGATCACGGCCGAGCAGCGCCTGCAGGCCGTCCTTGTTGCTGCCGTGCCACAGCCGTTCGGCGCTGGCCAGGGCGGCAGCTAAGTTGGCCAGGCTGGCGGCGCTACGCCAGGCTTCGGCCTGGTAAGGCTGGGGAATGCCTTTGGTCTGTCGACCCATGGGGGCGCCGAGCTTTTTCTTCAGGCCGTCGAGGGCGCTGATTTGTACGCGCAGCAGGTCGGCGATGGCTTCGTTGGCATCGGCGTAACGCTCGCTGGGGAAGTGCCGTAACTGCTTGGCCATGCCCTGCTCGGCCTGCCACTGGTTGAGGACTTCGTCGGCCAGGCTCTGCTGGTGCCGGCCGATGGCCTGCAGCAGTGGGCAGTAGCGGGTCTTCTGCCCGGCCTGATTGAGGTCCAGATCGGGATCAAACAGCAGGTATTCATAAGCACTCAGGCCCTGCACCACCACGCTGGCCCGCTCCACATCGGCCTGGCTCAGCTGTAGCTGACTGTTGAGCAAGGCTTCAACCTGACGCCGGACCAGGTTTTTCTTGTCCGGCCAGAACTGCACCTGCCAGGCCCGGTTGCCTTCGGCTAATGGGCCGATCATCAGAGGCTGCAGGGCAGCCCAGGCACTCTGGGCACTGAGAAACGCCTGGCGTGCGGCCGGCAGCGCGCTGTCTCCGGCGCAAAAGGCCGTGGCGCTGTTGGCAAGTTGCTGGTTGGCCAGCAGCCAGCTGCGGTAGGCCGGCAGGAATACGCCATCAGCCAGTGCGGCGCTGACTTTGGCGGGCGGCGGCGCTTGGTTGCAGCCCAGCAGGCTTAGGCCGAGCAGCGTGGCAATCAGGGACTTGCGTAGCATCGGCGACTCCTTAAAGGGAAGTGAGGAAGGCCAGCAGCGCGGCGCGCTCCTCGGCATTGAAGGCCAGCACCTGCTGCCTGGCCGCTTCGGCCTCGCCGCCATGCCAGAGGATGGCTTCCAGCAGGTTGCGCGCTCGGCCGTCATGGAGGAACTGGCTGTGGCCGTTGACCGCCTCCGTCAGGCCAATGCCCCATAGCGGCGCGGTGCGCCATTCGCGGCCGCTGGCCAGAAACTCCTGGCGGTTGTCGGCCAGGCCTTCGCCCATATCGTGCAGCAGCAGGTCGCTGTAGGGGCGGATCAGTTGGTTGGCCAGCTCCGGCTCGGCGGCATCCGCGGCGGTGGTAAAGCTTGGGGTGTGACACTGCTGGCAGCCGGCCTGGTGGAACAGGCCCTTGCCCTTGAGCACCTCGGGGGCGTCTACCTCGCGGCGCGCCGGCACGCCCAGGTTGCGGCTGTAGAACAGCACGCTGGCCATGATGCTGTCACTGACCTCCGGTTCGCCGCCGTGGGGCGCGGCCAGGCAGTCGGCTTGTGTCGCCGTACAGTTATCCCGAGGCACCAGGGTGCTGGTCAGGCCCATATCGCCGGCAAAGGCCTCGGCATTCTGCTGGTTGAGACTGGGCTGGCCGGCCTTCCAGCCGAAACGCCCGAGCCGGGTGCTCTGACTGGCGTGATCCCAGACGCGGTTGGGGCGCCCGGAAATGCCGTCGCCATCGAGGTCATCCGGGTCGGCCTGGGCCAGGATGGCGGCTTCGGGTATGGCTTCGAGCAGGCCCAGGCCGATCATCGGCGGCGCTATCCGGGCGGAGAAGCGCGTCTCCGGGTGCAGAGCGCCATAGCCCAGCTGGCTGATCTCCAGCTCGGGTTTGCGCAGCAGCAGCTGCGTGCCATCGGCGAAGTGTACCGGCACCTCGCTGTAGCGCACCCGTATCTTGCCTTCCGGGGCAATGCCGGGGATGGCCATATCCTGTAGCTGAGCGCCGTAGGTGGGTTCGGGCACCACCCCGAGGCGCTCGATCTGTTCGGCCGTGCCGGCGCTGTGGGGCAGCGACAGGCGCACCAGCATGGACACTGCACTGCTGGCGTCGGTTGCGGGCGGGTGGCCGCGGCCGTCCTTGATATGGCAGTTCTGACAGGCGTTGGTGTTGAACAGCGGCCCGAGGCCGTCGCGGGCGATGGTGGTGGCCGGGGCGACGACCCAGGGGTTGCGAAAGAAGCTGTTGCCCACGGCGAAGTCCAGGCGCCGGCTGGGGGCCAGGTTGGCCGCAGGCAGGGAGAAGGCATTGTGGTCGCGCTTGAACACCGTGGCGCTCCCGGCGGAGAGGGCCTCGCCAGGTTCTGCCTGGGTGAACCGAGGGGGCTGGTCGCAGGCGCTCAGGAGCAAGAGCAGGGCAAAGGCGAGCAGGCGAGGTAGCAGGGCAGGCATGACGGTGGATTCGCAGGCTGACAAACAGGCCGGCAATGGTAGCAGTGCATGCCTATAAAAATAATATGGATTTACATTTGCGCTTGCGACCCTGGGTCGCAACCATGAAAAAGGCCGACAGTCGGTGCTGTCGGCCTTGGCTGTGGCGGCTATCGCGCTGACTTAGAAGCTGTGGTCGGCGGTATCCGGGTTCAGGTCACTGATCCCCAGCTTGGCGGCCGCCTGCTCAATGCCCGCGGTCTGCTTGACCAGCGCGGCGATGGCGTCGCGAACCAGTTGCTGGCCTGCGGTGTTCTCGGCAGCGATCAGTTGGTCGAAATGCTGGCCGTTGTTGGCACTGTCGACCAGCGCCTGCAGTTTGCCCTCGCTGGCCTCGAGGTCAGCCTTCAGGCTGCTGTCAGCGGCAGCATCAACCTTGGCCAGCAGTTGCGACAGGCTCGGGCCGCTCAGGGTAATGCCGTCGACCTTGCGATACTCGCCCAGGTAGACGTTGCGGATGCCCTTGCCGTTGTAGAAGTGCGAGTTGTGGGTGTTGTCGCTGAAGCAGTCGTGTTCGTCTTCGGTGGAGTTGGCTTCCAGGGCGACCTTCATGCGCTCGCCGGCCAGCTCGCCGAGGGACAGGCTGCCCATGCCAAAGAGCATCTTGCGCAGGCCGTTCTCGGCCGAGTCGGCCAACAGTTCACTGCGATAGTTGTCTTCGATGCCGTCCTGCCACTGCTCGACCATGCTGTCCAGATCGCTGACCAGCAGCGCGGCCGCGGCCTGCAGATAGGCGCGGCGGCGTTCGTTGTGGCCGCCGGTGGCGCCTTCGCCGATCAGGTAGTCGCTGTAGGGGCGCTCGCCAGCGCCCGGGTTGGTGCCGTTAAGGTCCTGGCCCCAGAGCAGGAATTCGATGGCGTGGTAGCCGGTGGCGACGTTGGCTTCCGAGCCGCCCAGCTCGTTCAGGCTGGCCAGCAGTTGCGGGGTGAGGCTGCTGGCGTCGAGCCTGTCCTCGCCGATCTGGATCGCAGCGTTGGCAATGATATTGGCCTGGGCGCCCGGGTTGCCCAGGGCATGCTGGTAGTCGCTGGCCACATAGTCGATCAGTCCTTCGTCCAGAGGCCAGGCGTTGAGCTGACCTTCCCAGTCGTCGACCACGGCGTTGCCGAAGCGGAATACCTCGGTCTGCATATAGGGCACGCGAGCCGCCAGCCAGGCCTGCTTGGCGGCATTCAGGGTGGCTTCGCTGGGGTTGGCCAGCAGGGCGTCGATGGCGTTCTGCAGGGCCTTGCCAGTGCTGGCGGCGTCGCTGAACACGGCCAGCGCCAGGTCGGCATAATGCTTGACCACAGCCTGGGCGGCGGTTTGGTCAAATGCTGCGGCAGCAGCGGTGGCGGCGCTCTCGGTGCTGGCGGCGGGCGCGGCGGCCTGGGGGGCGGGCGCTTGGTCTTCACCGCAACCGGCGAGGGTAATGGCAAGGGCGAGCAGGCTGGCGGTTGCCAGGGGAGTGGAGCGCATGGCGGAATCCTTTGCGGGGTGGGCACGGTGGCCGCAGGTTTGTGAAGGCTGAATAATAATGCGAAAGATTTGCGTTTTATGCAAAGCCTTGTTGCCACCTCGCTTCGTGAGCCGTCGCCATTTTCGCCTGGGGTAATGGGGCTAGAATGCCTGCATCCCTATCCCTTATCGTCTGGAGTGCCCACGCATGAGCCTGACCAGTGTTGTGCTGATCGTCGTCCTGTTTCTGCTCGCGGCCTATGCCGTGGTGCTCTATAACGCCCTGGTGCGGCTCAAGCATGGGGTGAGCAAGGCCTGGTCGAATATCGACGTGATGCTCAAACAGCGCCATGAAGAACTGCCCAAACTGGTGGAAACCTGCAAGCAGTACATGCAGCACGAGCGTGGCACCCTGGAGGCGGTGATTGCCGCGCGCAGTGCCGTGTCCAGTGCTCGGGAGAAGGGCGATCTGGGCGCCCTGGGCAAGGCCGAGACCGCTCTGCGTATGGGCCTGGGCCAGCTGTTCGCCTTGGCCGAGAATTACCCCGAGCTCAAGGCCAACGAAAGCTTTCAGCACCTGCAGCAGCGCATCAGCGGCCTGGAGGATGGGATTGCCGATCGTCGTGAGCTCTACAACGAAGCCGTCAACCTCAACAACGTGCGCATCGAGCAGTTTCCCGATCTGATCATTGCCCGGCTGTTCGCCTTCAAGGCGGCGGTATTGCTGGAATTCAGCGAGGGTGAGAAGGCCGATGTCGACCTTAAATCCCTGTTTGGTTAAGTCATGACGCCGGAAGGGCAACTGATCGGCCTGGCCTGTAGCGGTGTGGCCAGCCTCGCAGGTGCTTGGTGGTTTATCCGGCGCTTTGCTCAGGCGCGCCATCTGCTGGACACGCCCACGTCGAAAATTCGCTTGGCGGCTCAAGGTTATGCCGAGTTCTACGGCGTACTGGTGGCCAGCGCATCCCCCGCCCTGCTCGGGCCGCTGACCCAGACGCCCTGCC
>JBFHPI010000173.1:0-6712 GCA_041592855.1 Pseudomonas sp. | reverse complement strand
TGCTCCAGACGAGTTTCGCGCTGCAGCGCACTGCGCAACTGGCGAAAGCTCCAGCCTTCGACCAGGGTCAGGCTGTACTGCACCACCTCGCCGCGACGCCATAGGCTCAACAGATCCAGGGCCGTATTGCCGGGTACAACCCGGTATTCGCCACTGTGCAGCGCCTGTTCGCGTAGATTGAAGCGCCAGTACAGACGCAGCCAGAATGCATTACTCAGTATGCCGTCAGCCTGCAAACGGTTGAGTACTCCGCCAGGAGTCGCCCCTGCTGGCACCTCAATAAAGTATTCCGCATCCAGATTGAGCGCCTGATGCAGGGCCGCATGCTGTTGCCAGGCCACCAAGGCCACCAGCAGGCCGGCGACCAGTACGGCGCCTTCAAGCAACAGCAGAATTTTCCGAATCACAAATCAGCCGTCCAGTAACGTGCGGGCAATGGCCTGCAGTTTACGGGTCAGCGGACCGACCGGCCAGTCGTGCAAGCCCAGGGCGCGCACCGGCCACACGCCATAGACGCTGTTACAGAGCAGGACCTCATCAGCATCAAGCAGCTCGGCATAGTCAATGTCTCGCACCTGACACTCGATCCCCAGGGCCTGGGCCTGGTCCAGCAACTCGGCACGCATCACCCCGGCCACACCGCAGCGCGACAGGTCGGCGCTGATCAGCACACCATCCTTGACCAGAAACAGGTTGCTGTAGACGCCCTCGATCACCCGCCCCCTGCCGTCACGCATCAGGCCCTCGGCATGCTCGGCGTCCTGCCACTCAGCCCGCGCCAGTACCTGCTCCAGACGATTAAGATGCTTGAGACCGGCCAGCAAGGGTTGCTCGGCCAGGCGCGTGGTGCAGGGGAACAGACGCACGCCCTGCTCGGCATAGGCGGGCGGATAGCTGGGCAGAGTGCTGCCCAGGAGAATACGCCGTGGCTGAGGCGCTGGCGGCGGGCCATAGCCGCGCAAGCCATCGCCCCGACTCAGAATCAGCTTGGCCACACCCTCGTTCAGCTGACCACAGAAGGCCCGCAGCTCGGTCGTCAGCAAGACCAGGTCAAGGGGCATGGCCAGACGCGCGCAGCCATCGGCCAGGCGGGCCAGATGACGTTCCAGCAATATGGGCTGGCCGGCGCGCACGGCGATGGTCTCGAACAGCCCATCGCCATAGGCCAGGCCGCGGTCCTGCACGGACAGCTGCGAGGCTGCTACGCCGTCAACCCAGCTCAGCATCAGTCGGCGAACCGACGGAATACCAGCGAGCCATTGGTGCCACCGAAACCGAAGGAGTTGGACAGCGCCACCTCAATCGGCATGGCCTTGGCCTGGTGAGGAACGAAGTCCAGGTCGCAGCCCTCATCCGGCTCATCCAGGTTGATGGTCGGTGGCGCCACCTGATCACGGATGGCCAGCACGCTGAAGATCGCTTCCACCGCACCGGCCGCGCCCAGCAAGTGGCCGGTCATGGATTTGGTCGAACTCACCGACAGCTTGTAGGCATGTTCGCCGAACACCGACTTGATCGCAGCCACCTCGGCCTTGTCACCGGCCGAGGTCGAGGTGCCATGGGCATTGATGTACTGCACCTGATCGGCACTGATCCCGGCATCACGCAGGGCGTTGCTCATGCAGCGTGCCGCCCCGGCGCCATCCTCGGGCGGCGAGGTCATATGGAAGGCATCGCCACTCATGCCAAAACCGATCAGCTCAGCATAGATATGGGCGCCTCGGGCCTTGGCATGTTCCAGCTCTTCCAGCACCAGAGCGCCGGCACCATCGGACAGGACGAAGCCGTCACGGCCCTTGTCCCACGGGCGACTGGCCTTGGTCGGCTCATCATTGCGGGTGGATAATGCCCGGGCCGCACCGAAACCGCCCATACCCAGGCCACAGGCGGCCATTTCCGCGCCACCGGCGACCATCACATCGGCCTCACCGTAGGCAATATTGCGTGCTGCCATGCCAATACAGTGGGTACCGGTGGTACAGGCAGTGGCGATGGCGTAGTTGGGCCCCTGCAGCCCCAGATGGATCGACAGGAAGCCGGAAATCATGTTGATGATCGAACCGGGCACGAAGAACGGCGAAATACGCCGTGGCCCCTGCTCGTGCAAGGATTTGCAGTTGTTCTCGATATTGGTCAGGCCGCCGATACCCGAGCCCATGGCCACGCCGATGCGCTCACGGTTGGCATCGGTGACTTCCAACCCGGCATCACGCATGGCCTGAAAGCTGGCCGCCAGACCATATTGAATAAACAGATCGAGCTTGCGCGCCTCTTTGGCGGACAGATACTCCTCGACATTGAAGCCTTTGATCGCCCCACCGAACCGGGTTGAGAACGCGGAAAGGTCCATATGCTCAAGCAGGCCGATGCCACTGCGGCCGGCCAAAATACCCTGCCAGCTGCTCGGCACATCGTTACCCAGCGGCGACAGCATGCCCATACCGGTAACCACGACGCGTCTACGCGACACAGCAATCTCCTTTTCTAATCTTCAAGCTTGCACTGCGCTTAAAGAAAAGCCGCACACCTGATAAGGGAGTGCGGCTTTTCCGGGTCGGGAACCGACGAATACGTCTTACGCGTGAGCGGTAACGTAGTCGATGGCTTCCTGAACGGTGGTGATCTTCTCAGCTTGCTCGTCCGGGATCTCGGTCTCGAATTCCTCTTCCAGAGCCATCACCAGTTCAACGGTGTCAAGAGAGTCGGCACCCAGGTCTTCGACGAAGGAAGCGCTGTTGGTAACTTCCTCTTCTTTAACGCCAAGCTGCTCGGCAACGATTTTCTTGACGCGTTCTTCGATGGTGCTCATATCTTGTTTTCACTCCTATTGGACAAAACCAGGCTGCTGGTCTGCGGCCAAGTGTATAGAAAGGGTTTTTAGCATTTCAAGCGCAATGCCGGGAGCCCCGGAACCTCACAACGATCTGCCTATAAGCCTATTGCAGCTTTATAACGGATTTTAGACAGCCTCTATGACAGTTTTTCCCGAGCTCTCGTCACATTTAGCTCATGTACATCCCGCCATTCACAGGGATAGTAGCCCCTGTGACGTAAGCCGCGCCATCGGAAGCGAGGAAAGCGACCACTTTTGCGATCTCCTCGGCCTGCCCCAAACGGCCCAGCGGAATCTGGGTGAGCAGCGCATCACGCTGCGCATCTGGCAGCTCACGGGTCATATCGGTGTCGATAAAGCCCGGCGCCACGGCGTTCACGGTAATGCCGCGGGAGCCGACTTCGCGCGCCAGAGCACGACCGAAACCTTCCAGCCCGGCCTTGGCCGCAGCATAGTTGACCTGGCCAGCGTTGCCCATGGCGCCCACCACCGAACCGATATTGATGATGCGCCCGTAACGGGCCTTGGTCATGCCGCGCAACACCGCCTTGGTCAGTCGATACAGGCTGCTCAGGTTGGTATTGATGACATCGAACCACTCGTCATCCTTCATCCGCAGCATCAGGTTATCGCGCGTGATGCCGGCGTTGTTGACCAGAATCAACGGCTGGCCAAGGTGTTGCTGGATATGTTCCAGGGTGCTGGCCACCGATTCGTCATTGCCCACATCCAGTACCAGGCCGGCACCTTCAATACCGTTTTCCTTGAGGGTCTCGGCGATACGCTCGGCCCCCGAAGCACTGGTGGCGGTGCCGATCACGATAGCGCCCTGACGCCCCAACTCCAGCGCGATTGTCTGGCCGATGCCACGGCTGGCGCCGGTTACCAGGGCCACCTTACCTTGCAGACTCATAGCGTTTCTCCTTAATCAGACCAGGGCCGCACGCGCAGCGGCGAAAGCGTCCGGGGTATCCAGGTTATGGGTATTGATGCCTTTGACGCAGCGCTTGTTCAAACCAGAGAGCACTTTGCCCGGGCCACACTCGACCAGATCGGTGACACCCTGCTCGGCCAGGCAGACCATGGACTCGACCCAGCGCACCGGGCTGTACAGCTGCGCCAGCAGGTCGCGCTGCAGCACAGCCAGATCGCTCACCACCGCAGCACTGACGTTCTGCACCAGAGCAATCTGCGGCGCCTGCCAGGCAATCGCCTGAACCGCTTCGGCAAAGCGCTCGGCGGCAGGCTTCATCAGCGCGCAGTGGGACGGCACACTGACCGGCAGGGGCATGGCACGTTTGGCGCCCCGCGCCTTGCACGCCTCGACGGCGCGCGCCACGGCGGCAGCGCCACCGGCAATCACCACCTGACCGGGGGCATTGAAATTCACCGCACTGACCACTTCACCCTGGGCGGCTTCGGCACAGGCGGCCAGCACATCGGCGTCTTCCAGGCCGAGAATCGCAGCCATACCGCCCTGACCTGCCGGCACGGCCTGCTGCATCAGCTGTCCACGGTGCTCAACCAGCTTTACCGCAGCTGCCAGGGACAGGCTGCCGGCCGCCACCAGTGCGGAGTACTCACCGAGGCTATGGCCAGCCACAAAAGCCGGCTGCGCGCCGCCCTCTGCCAGCCACAGACGCCACAGGGCAATGGAGGCGGTGAGGATGGCCGGCTGGGTCTTGTCGGTCTGATTAAGCTGTTCTTCCGGGCCTTGCTGGGTCAGTGCCCACAGGTCATAGCCGAGGGCCTCGGAGGCTTCGGCAAAGGTATCGAGAATCAGCGGCTGCTGAGCACCATGCTCGGCCAGCATCGCCAGGGACTGGGAGCCCTGGCCGGGGAAGACAAATGCGCGGGATGCAGACATGAAGGAAGTCCCTAAGGGTCTTGTCGTCGAAGGAAGGTGTCACTCGGCATAGCCAAGCGCAACAAACTGACAGTTGGATGACGGGCCATGGGCCGCGGTCACATCCTACAACAGGTGCTCGCCCAGTCTACCGTGCAAGCGTTGCGGTAAATTTTCTTCAATCTCCGCCAATGCTCGGCGAATGGCGCTTTTGAAGCCCTCAGGGCCTGCCGCCCCATGGCTCTTGATGACGATCCCCTGCAGGCCGATAAAACTGGCGCCATTGTGCTGAGCGGGCGCCAATTCCTGACGCAGGCGCCGCAACAGCGGCCGCGCCAACAGACCAATCAGGCGCGCCCGCAGGCCGGAGCGAAACTGCGCCTCGATACGCTGCCCAATCATCCCAGCCAGACCCTCGCTGGACTTGAGCAGGATATTGCCGACAAAACCGTCGCACACCACCACATCCGCCTCGCCCCGATAGAGCCCATCGCCCTCGACAAAGCCTATGTAGTTGAGCCCCCGCGCCTGCTGTAACAAGTTGGCCGCCAGTTTGACCTGCTGATTGCCCTTGATCTCTTCCGTCCCCACATTCAGCAAGCCCACCCGCGGCCTGGCCACCCCCAGCACTTCAGCCGCCACAGCCCCCATCACCGCAAACTGGTACAGATGCTCGGCACTGCAGTCGACATTGGCACCCAGATCGAGCAACTGGCAACTGCCCGTCTCGGTTGGAATGGCACTGACCATGGCCGGCCGATCGACCCCCGGCAAGGTCTTCAGCACATAGCGCGACAAAGCCATCAGCGCCCCGGTATTGCCGGCACTGACGCAGGCCTGGGCCTGCCCATCGCGCACCAACCCCAGGGCCACTCGCATCGACGAATCGGGCTTGCCACGCAGGGCCTGGGCCGGACGCTCGTCCATGGCGATGATTTCCGCAGCCGGCTCAACACGCAGGCGCGCGCGATCAACGTCCGGGTAACGAGCGATCAACGATTCGATAAGGGAGGATTGGCCGACGAGGACCAGGTGCAGCGAGGGGTATTCAGCCAGGCAGGCAATGCTGGCTGGAACAATGCAGTGGGGACCGAAGTCCCCACCCATTGCATCAATCGCAATGATCGAGGCGGACAAGGATTACTCGTCAGCGCCCTTGTCGATCACTTTGCGACCACGGTAAACGCCTTCCGGCGAAACGTGGTGACGCAGGTGAACTTCACCGGTGCTCTTCTCAACGGACAGAGCGCTAGCCTCGAGGGCGTCATGGGAACGACGCATGTCACGGGCGGAACGGGATTTTTTGTTCTGCTGAACAGCCATAACTGATTAACTCCTAAACGTTTGGGTCACGCTTTAACTGTGCCAATACACTGAACGGGTTGGACCGCGTTACCTCGTCCTCACTCGACTCGGGCTCTTCGAGGCCGGCCGGTTGCTGGCAATCTTTAGGGTCATGAGCCGGGACAATCGGCAAGGCGAGCAACAACTCCTCCTCAACCAACGCCAGCAGATCCAATGGGTCTTCACCCAATTCAAGCACGTCATAGCCTTTCGGCACTGACTGGGTATTCGCACCCTCCTTCACCACAGCGTAATCACAGGCACTGTGGATCGGCAAAGTGACCAGCTCCAGACAACGCTGGCAAACCATTTTCACTTCCGCCGCAAGTTCACTGTGGAAAACCACAGCATTGCGCTCGTCACGCTCGAAGACGAACTTCGTGCGCACTGCACCGCCATCATCAGCAAGTGCACCGCAGAGACGCTGCAAATCGATCAGCTGCAGCTCACCCTCAAGGGTGGCGCCACGATCAGCCAACTTGCGCGGATCTACGTGAGGTGGAATCGGTCCATTTGACATAGGCGGCGCATTCTAGGGATGCAACCCGCCGCTGTCAAAGGAAATTCGGCCTGTCCGCCAGCTGACCGCCTGGCTAAAATGAAAATTTCGAACCAAGGAAAAACCATGCTGCCGTTGGTACTCGCCTCCAGCTCCCCCTACAGGCGCGAACTGCTCAACCGCCTGCACC
>JBFHPI010000172.1:0-6733 GCA_041592855.1 Pseudomonas sp. | reverse complement strand
GGCGCCCTTGTGGCCATGGCCAAATCCGGGTTTGTCTTCTTCAACTACCAATTGGGCAAAGTAGTGGTGATGCCGCCCGCCTTCCGCGCCAAGTTCCCCAAGGTCAATTGGCTCGCCTAAGCACGGATCTCGCCGGATAACCGCTTGATCTCAGCGGTTAGCGGCTTGATTGCCTATTTCGGTCAGTTTCCAACTAAATTCACCCTATTGCCGTGACAACCCCCGATTGCTCTGCTACGCCTTAGGGCATAACAACAAGCAGGGGAATCGCTATGCCATCCAAGCGCAGCCATATCCGCCGGGCCGGGCGCATGAGCAGTCTGCTCGCCATCGCCCTTCTCGCCCTCCCGCTCCCTACCCAAGCTCTCACCAGCCCGGACCAGAATCCCCAGCACAACCACGCTGCAGTGCCCAGCCGCTAACAGGCTGAGCCATCTCAAGGCCAGCCCTCTGGTCTGCAACAGTCTGACTGAACGGGTCAGATTCATCTTCTGTGCCTTATCCAGGTGCAGCCTGATTGACGACGCCTTATTTTGCAGCATCCGTGCGTAAGCCGAGCCTCAGCACGCTCCTTAGCAGTGCGCCTCCGTGCAGCTGGCCCAGCCCGATGACAGCCCCTGAGGCAGCTGTACAACGGCCAACTCAGCCCCTCCGCTAGTTCACGCAAAGCCCCGCCCCATGCACCCTGCAAGCGCACGACCAAGCACGCTCGCGCCGTTGCGGTGCCGAGCGTGACAGGCAAACCCCGGGCAATGCACGACTTTTCACAGACCCCATTACAAGTTGGCGCAGCTTTTGCTGTTACCCCCAAACAAGTAGCCAATGGCGGCTGCCCGATAAACGACAAAGACGTCGCATAGACCACGCCCACAGGCGTACGGCTTATGCGGCGTTTTGCGTTTTACGCCCCAGTGTTCGGGGCCGGTGCCTGACCTGCGATCCAGGGCCTGCACCTGTACCTACTCAACCCAGCTGCGGCCAGGACCTGTTTACCCCCGTGAACAGACCACAGGCCCAGGGTGTGGCGCCACAAGCACCGCACCTCCCCGGCGGGTTGCGGCCGCCGTGTCCACGACCACGGTGCACCGCACCCGGCCGGGACCCTTTACTGCCGAATGAGGTGTTCGATGAATACAAGTTTCTGGAAATCCGGCCACGCACCGACGCTGTTCGCCGCCTTTCTCTATTTCGACCTGAGTTTTATGGTCTGGTACCTGCTCGGCCCGCTGGCCGTGCAGATCGCCACCGACCTTGATCTTAATGCCCAACAGCGCGGTCTGATGGTGGCCACGCCGATTCTTGCCGGCGCCGTGCTCCGCCTACTGATGGGTTTTCTCGCCGATCGTCTGTCCCCGAAGACCGCCGGCCTGATTGGCCAGGTGGTGGTGATCGTCGCTTTGTTCTGCGCCTGGCAGATTGGTATCGGCAGTTACGAGCAGGCCCTGTTGCTGGGGCTGTTCCTCGGCTTCGCCGGTGCCGCCTTCGCCGTCGCCCTGCCCCTGGCCTCGCAGTGGTATCCGCCGCAGCACCAGGGCAAGGCCATGGGCATCGCCGGAGCCGGCAACTCCGGCACCGTGCTGGCGGCGCTGTTCGCCCCTGGTCTGGCGGCACTGTCCGGCTGGCAGAACGTATTCGGCTGGGCGCTGATCCCACTGCTGGCGACCCTGCTGATCTTCGCTCTGGTGGCCAAGAACGCCCCCGAGCGCCCGCAGCCCAAGGCCCTGGGCGACTACCTCAAGGCCCTGGGTGACCGCGACAGCTGGTGGTTTATGTTCTTCTACAGCGTCACCTTCGGCGGTTTTATCGGCCTGGCCAGCGCCCTGCCCGGCTACTTCAGCGACCAGTACGGGCTGAACCCGGTGACCGCCGGCTACTACACCGCCGCCTGCGTTTTTGCCGGCAGCCTGCTGCGTCCCCTGGGCGGCGCCCTGGCCGACCGTATCGGCGGCATTCGCTCGCTGCTGATGATGTACACCATCGCCTCGTTGTGCATCGCCGCAGTGGGCTTCAACCTGTCCAGCTCGACCGCCGCCCTGGCCCTGTTCGTCGCGGCCATGCTAGGCCTGGGCGCCGGTAATGGCGCCGTGTTCCAACTGGTACCGCAGCGTTTTCGCAAGGAAATCGGCGTGATGACCGGCCTGATCGGTATGGCGGGCGGCATCGGTGGTTTCTTCCTGGCCGCGGGTCTCGGCGCCATCAAGCAGCAGACCGGCGACTACCAGCTGGGCCTGTGGCTGTTCGCCAGCCTCGGCGTACTGGCCTGGTTCGGTCTGTACGGGGTGAAAAAGCGCTGGCGCACCACCTGGGGTAGCGCGGCCGTGACCGCCGCGCGGGTCTGACGCAATACGCAGGGTGGATGAGGCTTTTCTCATCCACCTGAGACCACGGTGGATCGGTAAAGCGTGATCCACCCTACGCCCGACATGAAGGTTTGAGGCAAAGGCGGGACCGATCGGCCGCGCAGCATCGCACTGGTCAGGAAAGGCGAGTGAAGTCGGTAACGACGCGCTCGTGCCGCGAGGCTCCGGCCCCGCCTTTGCCTCAACCCTTCTCGTTCAAGCTGCTCAGGAACCCCGCCATGGCCTTGCAACTGAGCTTTGGTGAAACCAGCGCCACCGGCCCGCGGACGGAAAACCAGGACGCCATCCGCCTGGTCACCCCTGCCCCAGCCCTGGCCGCGAGCAAGGGCTATCTGTTCGCCCTGGCCGATGGCGTCAGCCAGTGCGCCGATGGTGGCCTGGCCTCACGGGCCACCCTGCAAGCCCTGGCCCTGGACTATTACTCCACCCCGGAAACCTGGGCGGTCAGCCAGTCCCTGGACCGCGTGCTGGTGGCCCACAACCGCTGGCTGCTGGCCGGTAGCGGTGGCCAGCCGCTGCTCACCACCCTCAGCGCCCTGGTCGTGCGCGGCCGGCGCTTTACCCTGGCCCATGTCGGCGATTGCCGGGTCTACCGCTGGCTGGCCGGACAACTGGAGCCCATCAGCGAAGAGCATGTGTGGGAGCAGCCGGGCATGCAGCATGTGCTCAAGCGCGCCATGGGTCTGGACCAGCATCTGGTGATGGATTATCTGGATGGCGAGCTGCGCCAGGGCGAATGCTTCGTGCTGCTCAGTGACGGCGTCTGGGCCAGTCTGGACGACCGTGCCATTACCCGCATCCTTAAGCAACACGACGATCTGCAGCTCGCCAGCCAGGCCCTGGTCGAGGCCGCACACCAGGCCGGCAGCCAGGATAATGCCAGTGCCCTGCTGGTGCGCATCGACGCCCTGCCCGAGAGTGACCTGGCCGACACCCTGGCCCAGCTCAGCCACTGGTCGGTGCCGCCGCGCCTGCGCGAGGGCAGCCTGTTCGAAGGCTGGCAAGTCGAGCGCCTGCTGGCCGAGTCACGCCAGTCCCTGGTCTACCGGGTGCGCGATGAACACAGCCGCAGCTGGCTGCTCAAGACCCTGCCGGCCAGCCGTGCTCATGAGCCCCAGGCTGGCCCGGCGCTGCTGCTGGAGGAATGGTTTCTGCGCCGAGTGGCCGGCCGTCACTTTCCCGAGCTGCACCCGCTGCCCCAGCGCCAGCACCTGTATTACGTGCAGCGCGCCTACAGCGGCCAGACCCTGGCCGAGCACCTGCGTCTGTCGGGCCCGCTGCAGCTGGCTGAGTGGCTTGATATCGCCCCGCGCCTGATCAAGGCCATCGGCCTGCTGCACCGGCGCAATATCCTCCATCGCGATATCAAGCCGGAAAACCTGCTGTGGGGCGATGATGGCGAACTGCGCGTGCTCGACTTCGGCCTGGCCTATTGCCCCGGCCTGTCCCGCGATGAAGCCCACAGCCTACCCGGCACACCCAGCTATATCGCACCGGAGGCCTTCAGCGGAAGCGCGCCCAGCCCTCAGCAGGATATCTATGCCGCCGGTGTAACCCTTTACCACCTGCTGACCGGGCACTACCCCTATGGCGAAATCGAGGCCTTCCAGCACCCGCGCTTCGGCCAGCCGGCGCCGGCCAGCCGTTACCGCCCGGATCTGCCTGTCTGGCTCGATGAGGTGCTCAGTCGCGCCCTGGCGGCCGACCCTGCGCGGCGTTTCGAGACCGCCGAAGAATGGCTGCTGGCCCTGGAGAGCGGTGAACGCCAGTCCCTCAGCAGCACGCCGCGCCCGTTGCTCGAGCGCGAGCCGCTGCTGGTCTGGCGCACGGTGGCGTTGGTCTCCCTGCTGCTGAATCTGGCCCTGCTGTTCTGGTTGCTTAAATAGCGCGCACCAGCCTGGAGCGCGCACCAAAGCAGCGCAACACGCCTGATAACGGTGCAATAACAGGCCCGAAAGCCCCTTGCAAGTGGCTGAAAAGCCAGAGAAAACGTCACTTTCACAAGTTGGCACAAGGTCTGCATTAAGCCAGACACAATGTAATAAAAGCGCGGCCCTCAACGTAGAGGGCTGCACTTCCCGATAGAACGGGACTTGGACAAAGGCGTCCTCGCTAGGTAACTGGCGGGACGCCTTTTTTGTTTCTGGCTTGCCATCCGTGGCAGCCACTTATTCCGTGATCCATGACTCAGGAGATGGCCGGCATGCAAAAACTCAAGCTGGTGATGATCGGCAACGGCATGGCGGGTGTGCGCACCCTCGAAGAGCTGCTCAAGCTCGCCCCCGACCTCTACGACATCACCGTGTTCGGCGCCGAGCCGCACCCCAACTACAACCGCATCCTGCTCTCGCCCGTGCTGGCCGGCGAGCAAACCTTCGAAGAGATCGTACTTAACGACCTCAACTGGTACGCGGAAAACAATATCAAGCTGCTGCTGGGTCGCAAGGTCACCAAGATCGACCGCAAAAAGCGCCTGGTGATCGCCGACGATGGCAGCGAGGCCGAATACGACCGCCTGCTGATTGCCACCGGCTCCAACCCCTTTATCCTGCCGATTCCGGGCAAGGACCTGGACGGTGTGATCGGCTACCGCGACATCGCCGACACCCAGATGATGATGGACACCGCCAAGACCCATAAGCACGCGGTGGTCATCGGCGGCGGCCTGCTTGGCCTGGAAGCGGCCAACGGTCTCAAGCTGCGTGGTATGGACGTCACCGTTGTGCACCTGGGCGACTGGCTGCTGGAGCGCCAATTGGATAGCACCGCCGGCCGCCTGCTGCAGACCTCCCTGGAAGACCGCGGCCTGAAATTCCTCCTGCCCAAGCACACCGCCGAGCTGCTGGACAACGGCGAAGGCCGTGTGTGCGCGGTGAAGTTCAAGGACGGCGAAGTGATCCCCGCCGACCTGGTGGTGATGGCCGCCGGCATCCGCCCCAACAGCGACCTGGCCGAGAGTGCCGGCATCGCCTGCAACCGCGGCATCCTGGTCAACGACACCATGCAGACCTACGACCCACGGGTCTACGCCATCGGCGAGTGCGCCAGCCACCGCGGCATTGCCTATGGCCTGGTGGCACCGCTGTTCGAACAGGCCAAGGTCTGCGCCAACCACCTGGCCCAGCTCGGCTTCGCCCGCTACCAGGGCTCGGTCACTTCGACCAAGCTCAAGGTCACCGGCATCGACCTGTTCTCCGCCGGCGAATTTATGGGCGGTGAAGGCACCGAAACCATCACCCTCTCCGACCCCATCGGCGGCGTATACAAGAAGCTGGTGATCAAGGACGACGTGCTGGTCGGTGCCTGCCTCTACGGCGACACCGCCGACGGCGGCTGGTACTTCCGCCAGATCCGCGAGAACCACAATGTCAGCGAGATTCGCGATCACCTGATGTTCGGCGAGAACGCCATCGGCGACGTCGGCCACCAGGGTGCGGACAAGACCGCCAATATGCCCGACAGCATGGAAGTCTGCGGCTGTAATGGCGTATGCAAGGGCACCATCGTCAAGGCCATCCAGGAGAACGGTCTGTTCAGCGTCGACGACGTCAAGAAGCACACCAAGGCCGCCAGCTCCTGCGGTTCCTGTGCCGGCCTGGTCGAGCAGATCCTGATCAGCACCGTGGGTGGCGCTGCGGATGTGAAACCCAAGAGCGAAAAAGCCATCTGCGGCTGCAGCGAACTCAACCACGGGCAGATCCGCAAGGCCATCCGCGAACAGCACCTGACCAGCCTCAGCCAGACCATGGCCTTCCTCAACTGGAGCACGCCCAACGGCTGCGCCACCTGCCGCCCGGCGCTCAACTACTACCTGATCTCCACCTGGCCGGGCGAGGCCAAGGACGACCCGCAGTCGCGCCTGATCAACGAACGCGCCCACGCCAATATCCAGAAAGACGGCACCTACTCGGTGGTGCCGCGCATGTGGGGCGGCGTAACCAACCCCTCCGAGCTGCGCCGCATCGCCGATGTGGCCGACAAGTACAAGGTGCCCATGGTCAAGGTCACCGGCGGCCAGCGCATCGACCTCTTGGGCATCAAGAAGGAAGACCTGCCGGCGGTGTGGAAGGAACTGGACATGCCCTCCGGCCATGCCTACGGCAAGTCCATCCGCACGGTGAAGACCTGCGTGGGCAGCGAGTTCTGCCGCTTCGGCACGCAAAACTCCACCCAGCTGGGCATCGACCTGGAGCATGACCTGTTCAATATGTGGTCGCCGCACAAGGTCAAGCTGGCCGTCTCCGGCTGCCCGCGCAACTGCGCCGAGGCCGGCATCAAGGACGTCGGCATCATCGGCGTGGACTCCGGTTTCGAGATGTATATCGGCGGTAACGGCGGGATCAAGACCGAGGTGGCCGAGTTCTTCGTCAAGG
>JBFHPI010000171.1:0-6777 GCA_041592855.1 Pseudomonas sp. | reverse complement strand
TTCAGGGATCGCAGTGGTTGTCATGCCGGGTCCCATTACCAATAAAAATAATGAGGACACCCATGAAACACTCACTACTCGCGCTTCTTGGCGGCCTGCTGCTGAGTTTCTCAGCGGTCAGCAACGCCACCACCAAACACCCGGTCGTACTGGTACCCGGCATCTTCGCCTTCGACAACATCGCCATGATCGACTACTGGTATCAGATCCCGGCCACCTTGCAGGCCCAGGGCGTCAAGGTCTATATCCCCAAGATCAATGCCTTCGACAATTCCACCGAACGCGGCAATCAGCTGATCAAGCAACTCGACAGTTACAAGGCCGCCTCCAACGGCACCATCCAGAAGTTCAACCTGATGGCCCACAGCCAGGGTGGCATGACCTCGCGCTATGTGATGAACACCCGCCCCGACCTGGTGGCCTCGGTGACCACCATGGCCACCCCGCATACCGGCTCGCCACTGGCCGACATCACCACCGGCATCGCCCCGCCGGGCACCCTGCAGGGCGTAAGCTTCACCGTATTCGCCAATGCCGTGGGCAACCTGGTCAACATCCTCTCCGGCAACTCGGCCAGCCAGTCGAACATCAACGCCATGCTCAGCGAGTTCACCAAGCCTGGCGCAGCCGCCTTCAACAGCAAGTATCCGCGCGGCCTGCCGAGCACCAAGTGTGGTGTCGGCCCGAGCAGCGTCAGCATCAACGGCCACAACATTCGCCTTTACTCCTGGGGTGGCAATGGCCCACTGACCCACGTCCTGGATCCGTCCGATGCGCTGTTCGGCATCACCAGCCTGGCTTTTATCGGCCAGGGTGAACAGGGTAATGACGGGGTCACCGGGGTCTGCGCCAATCACTTCGGGCAGGTGATCAATGACCGTTACTTCATGAACCACCTGGACATCAACAATCAGGTATTCGGCCTGGTCTCCTGGTTTGAAACCAACCCCAAGACCCTGTTCCGTAACCACGCCACACGCCTGAAAAACGCCGGACTCTGATAATCGGCTCAAAACCGCTGCCCAGGCTTTCCTGGGCAGCTGCATTTTTGTAGGGTGCGCCATTCACATCAGGGCTTGTACCCTGCAGTGGCACATTCCACAGGCCAAGAACTCGTGATCAAGACTCGTAATCTGTTGTTGCTCGCCGCCCTGTGTCTGGGGAGCAGCCTCGCCGTCGTTTTCCTGCTGTTGCCCGAACCGGACGAACAACCCGCCACGCCTGAGTTAGCCCCCAGCTTTGCCCCAGGCGACGCCGAGCAGGCACGGCAAACCAACTTGCAGATCCAGCAGCAGAGCATCCACCGTCTGCCACCCCTGCCACCCCTGCCCCGCTCCCTGCGCGACAGCACGCACGGCGTTCGCCTGAGCAGCGACGAGCAGGGCAACCTGCGTCTGAGCGCTGACATCCTGCACCTGTTCGATTTCTACCTCTCGGCGCTGAGCGAGGAACCCCTGGAGGTCAGCCTCAACCGCATCAGCCAGGACCTGGCCGCACAACTGCAAGGCCCGGCTCTGGACCAGGCCCGCGATCTGCTGCGCCGTTACCTGGACTTCAAGATCGCCCTGGGCGACCTGCACAACCTGCCCGCCATCATGGATGCCGAGGGTCGCTACGTGCTGGAGGCCATCACCCAGCGCCAGCAGCAGGTCCAGGCCCTGCGCCAGCAACACTTCTCGACCCGCGAGTACCCGGTGTTCTTCCAGGAACAGGACGCTTACGACAGCTTTATGCTGCAGCAGTTGCAGTTGGCGCAGAACCAGACCCTGGACGCTGCCCAGCGCCAGCAGGCCCTCGACAGCCTGGAGCAGCAACTGCCCGAACCCATGCGCCAGGCCCGCGAGCAGGCCATGTTGCAAACCCGCGTCTTTGAACAGGCCGAGCAACTGAAGCAGCAGGGCGCCGGCGCTGAGGCGCTGTTTCAACTGCGCGCCGAGGCCCTTGGAGCCGAAGCGGCGCAAGCCCTGGCCGAACTGGACCAGCGTCAGGCCCAGTGGGAACAGCGCCTGGCCAGCTTTGAACAGGAGCGTGCCGTCATTCGCCAGTCGGGCTTGAGCCCGCAGGACCAGCAGCAGGCCATCGCCCAGTTGATCGAGCAGCGCTTCGCCCCCGAGGAGCGCCTGCAGGTTCAGGCCCTGGATTAAGGCGTCGTTGACGCCTTATCTGTTAAACCGAAAAAGCATATAAACCTTCTCAAACATTCTTAGACTATCTAAGCAGCAGGCCTTATCTTCCCAGCCTTGCAGGGTCGCCCAGCCAGACGGACGCCCTCGCCCTCTCATACCAGATTCGTCATCAAGGCACTTCAATGTTCTGGGATACCCTGCCGCTGCCGCTGCTGTTTGTTTCCGCCCTGCTGATCTGGCTGCTCTATGCCTTTGTGCGCGAGAAGTGGAGCCCGGACATCGTCGCGGCCATTGCCGTGGCCGCCCTGCTGGTGACCCAACTGCTGGAGCCCAAGGAGGTTCTGAGCGTATTGAGCAACTCGGCGCCGGTCACCATCGCCTGTATGTTCGTGCTGTCCGCCGCCCTGGAACGCACCGGCTGCATCGATGCGCTGGGCAACTGGCTGGGTGAACTGGTGGGCACCAGCCCGCTTCGCGTGCTGACCGGCCTGACCCTGACGGCCCTGGTCATCTCCGCCTGCCTGAACAACACGCCGGTCGTTGCCATCCTTACCCCGGTGGCCATTGTTCTGGCTCGCCGCGCCGGCACCCTGCCCTCCAAGCTGCTGATTCCGCTGTCCTACGCCACCATCCTCGGCGGCACGCTGACCATGATCGGCACCTCGACCAACATCCTGGTCGACGGCGTGGCGCGCAAGGCGGGCCTGGAACCCTTTGGCATCTTCGAAATCACCGGCGCTGGCTTGATCCTTGCCGCTGTCGGCATGCTCTACCTGCTGACCATCGGCCGCCACCTGCTGCCCAACCGCGAGACCCTGTCCAAGCAGCTGCGTCCGGATCTTGATCGCACCTTTATGACCGAACTGCTGGTGCCGCAAGGCTCCCCGGTGATCGGCAAGACCCTGCACGAGGCCAACCTCAACGGCGGCAGCGGCCTGCAGGTGCTCAAACTGTTTCGCGAAGACCAGGAGCTGACCGAGCCGGGAGCCGATACCCTGCTCAGCAGCGGTGATCGCCTGGTATTGCACGGCCAGGTCAAGAATGTGGTGGAACTGCGCGAAAGCGGTCATCTGGTGTTCAATCGCAGCGATGCCTTCGAAACCATCAGCAGCCACGACGTGGTGCTGGCCGAGGCCATAGTCGGGCGCAACTCGCGCTACAGCCATCGTCCCATGCGCGACCTCGACCTGACCGCGCGCTACGGTATCGCCGTGCTCGCCGTCCATCGCCAGGACGAGAATATCCAGGGCAACCTGGACGACTTCGAACTGCAATTCGGCGACGTGATGCTGGTGGAAGGCACCCCGGCGCAGATCAAGCGCTTTGCCGACAACGGTGAGCTGATCAGCCTCAATGCCGTGCAGGAACGTGCCTTTCGTCGCGACAAGGCACCGATCGCCATCGGCGCCACCCTGGCGGTGATGATCCTCGCCGCTTTCGGCCTGATGCCCATCGAAGGTCTGGCCATTATCGGTGCGGTCACCGTGCTGGCGACCCGCTGCCTGGATGTGGAGGACGCCTACAAGGCGGTGGACTGGAAGATCCTCAGCCTGATCTTCGGCATGCTGGCCATCAGCATCGCCATGGAAAAGGTCGGCCTGGTCAGCCTGCTGGTGCAGAACGTCATGGGCTGGCTGCCCTGGGCCGGGCCGCTGCTGATGCTGAGCTTTATCTACCTGTTCACCTCGATCCTCACGGAAATGCTGTCGAACAACGCCGTGGCGGTGCTGGTCACTCCGATCGCGATTGGTGTGGCCCAGCACCTGGGTGTCGATCCACGGCCCTTCGTGGTGGCGGTGATGTTCGCCGCCAGCGCCAGCTTCGCCACACCCATTGGCTACCAGACCAATACCTTCGTGTATAACGCCGGCGGCTATCGCTTTACCGACTTTATGAAGGTCGGCATCCCGCTGAACATAATCCTGTGGATCGTGGCCAGCTTTGTTATTCCGTGGTTCTGGCCCCTGATACCGGTCTGATAGCGGCCAATCGAGAACAGCTTGCTCTGGGTCATTGACCCGGACGCCGGCTTTTCCCATGCTGCGGTTCTTTCCATCCGCCTGAAGGAACGCCCGCATGAAACTGGAAACCCTGGCCATCCACGCCGGTTACAGCCCCGACCCGACCACCAAGGCGGTGGCGGTGCCGATCTATCAGACCACCTCCTACGCCTTCGACGACACCCAGCACGGCGCCGACCTGTTCGACCTCAAGGTTCCCGGCAATATCTATACCCGTATCATGAACCCCACCACCGATGTGCTCGAGCAGCGGGTGGCCGCCCTGGAAGGCGGCGTCGGTGCGCTGGCTGTGGCCTCGGGCATGGCCGCCATCACCTATGCTATCCAGACCATCGCCGAGGCGGGCGACAATATCGTCTCGGTGGCCAAGCTCTATGGCGGCACCTACAACCTGTTCGCCCACACCCTGCCACGCCAGGGCATCGCGGTGCGCTTCGCCGCCCATGACGATATCGCCGCCCTGGAAGCCCTGATCGACGACAAGACCAAGGCGGTATTCTGTGAGTCCATCGGCAATCCGGCCGGCAATATCATTGACCTCCAGGCCCTGGCCGCTGCCGCCCACCGTCATGGCGTACCGCTGATCGTCGACAACACCGTGGCCACGCCGATGCTCTGTCGGCCCTTCGAGCATGGCGCCGACATTGTCGTGCACTCGCTGACCAAGTACATGGGCGGGCACGGCACCAGCATTGGCGGCATCGTCGTCGACTCCGGGCAGTTTCCCTGGGCCCAGCACCAACAGCGCTTCGCCCTGCTCAACACCCCCGACCCGTCCTACCACGGCGTGACCTATACCGAGGCCTTTGGCCCGGCGGCCTTTATCGGGCGCTGCCGGGTGGTGCCGCTGCGCAATATGGGCGCGGCGCTGTCGCCCTTTAACGCCTTCCTCATCCTGCAGGGCCTGGAAACCCTGGCACTGCGCATGGAGCGCCACTGCGAGAACGCCCTGAAGGTGGCGCACTATCTGCAGAGTCATCCCCAGGTGGCCTGGGTGAAGTACGCCGGCCTGCCGGATCACCCCGAGCATGCCCTGGCGCAACGCTACTGCGCCGGCAAGCCGGCCTCGATCCTCTCCTTCGGCATTGTCGGTGGGCAGGCAGCAGGCGCGCGCTTTATCGATGCGCTCAAGCTGGTGGTGCGCCTGGTCAATATCGGCGATGCCAAGTCCCTGGCCTGCCACCCGGCTTCCACCACCCATCGTCAGCTCAATGACGCGGAACTGGAAAAGGCCGGCGTGCCCAGGGACATGGTGCGCCTGTCCATCGGCATCGAGCACAGCGAGGACATCCTCGCCGATCTGGCTCAGGCTTTGGATGCCGCCAAGGGTTAATCACCCTTGATATCCCGGCAAACGGCTCCAGATTAGGGTGAACCCTTTCTGGAGCCGCCCATGTCCGACCCGCTGCTGATCCCCTGCCCCCAGTGCAACGGCCTTAACCGTATCCCTGCCGCGCGCCTGCAGGACAACCCGCGCTGTGGTCGCTGCAAGGCCGAGGTATTGCCGAGTAGCCCCTTCGCGCTGAGCCAGGCCAGCTTCGATGCGCAGAACCGTGGCGACCTACCGCTGCTGATCGACGTCTGGGCCAGCTGGTGCGGCCCCTGCCGCAGCTTCGCGCCCATCTATGAACAGGCTGCTGCCCAACTACAGGGCCGCTGTCGCCTGGCCAAGCTGGACAGCGAAGCCAACCCGCAACTGGCCGGGGAAATGGGTATCCGCTCCATCCCCAGTTTGATTCTGCTCAAGGGTAGCGTCGAAGTGGCCCGACAGAGCGGCGCCCTGCCACTGCCGCAATTGCTCGGCTGGTTGCGCCAGCAGGGTATCTAAGCGGCTGCTCTGTGGCTGCAACGGCGTTGTTAACCTGCGCTGAGCGAATCGGTCAATCGGCGCGGGCCAACGGGGTCATTACCCAGGCCCGCACTAATCTTTAGGCTGGCTTGACCCACCGCCCCGGAGCCAGACAATGCCCATGCCCGCCGAACTGATTCGCCAGCTCACCGAAGAGCAGATCGCTTTCGTCAAACGCAGCGGCCTCAGGGCCGAGTTGCTGGAGCCCGGCCACGTGCGCCTGTGCATGCCGCTTGCCGGCAACCAGAACCATATCGGCAGCATGTATGCCGGCGCCCTGTTCACCCTGGCGGAAATTCCCGGTGGCGCACTGTTTCTCACCAGCTTTGATGCCCAGCGTTTCTATCCCATAGTCAAGGAGATGAACCTGCGCTTTCGCCGGCCGGCCACCGGCGATATCCGGGTTGAAGCCCGCATCAGCAACGAGGAAATTCAGCTTTTGCAAAAACAGGTCACAGAGCTGGGCAAAGCAGAGTATGTTTTACAGTTGCAGCTGACCGATGAGAGTGGTGAAGTAGTGGCTGACAGTCACGGGTTGTACCAATTACGCGCACGCTGACGTCGGACCTTGCCCTGGGTCAACTCCCCAGCCAAGACTCGGAGTCACAATAACTTTGCCGACATGTATCGGCAGGAGAACGCCGACCATGCCCAGTCACATCCTGATCGCCCACGACCTGCGCGACACTGCCGATATTGCCCTGTGCCGCGCCACCCAACTGGCCAAGCAGCACAATGCCAAGCTGACCATGCTGCATGTGCTCGACCCGAGCAAAAGCAG
>JBFHPI010000170.1:0-6782 GCA_041592855.1 Pseudomonas sp. | reverse complement strand
GATGAGCACGGCACCTACATCATGAACTCCAAGGATCTGCGCGCGGTGCAGCATGTCGAGCGTCTGGTGCAGATGGGTGTGCACTCGCTGAAGATCGAGGGGCGTACCAAGAGCCACTTCTATGTGGCGCGCACGGCCCAGGTCTATCGTCGCGCCATCGACGATGCCCTGGCCGGCAAGCCCTTTGACCGCAGCCTGCTGGCGGGGCTGGAGTCCCTGGCCCATCGCGGCTACACCGAAGGCTTTCTGCGCCGCCATGTGCATGACGAATACCAGAACTACGAGCGCGGCAGCTCGGTCTCGGAACAGCAGCAGTTTGTCGGTGAGCTGACCGGCGAGCGCCGTGGCGAGCTGGCCGAGGTGCGGGTGAAGAACCGCTTTGCCCTGGGCGATGGCCTGGAGCTGATGACGCCCCGGGGCAATCTGCGCTTTAGCCTGCAGCAGCTGGAAAACCGTCAGGGCCAGGCCGTGTCGGTCGCTCCGGGCGACGGTCATGTGCTGTACCTGCCGTTGCCGGCCGAGGTGCAGCTGGACTATGGCCTGTTGATGCGCGATTTGTAGGGGGCGCTGAGCGCACCTGGGATATCCGATGTCTAGGGCACATACCCGGGAAGCTGGGTGCGCACGGCGCACCCTACAGGCATGGTCTGGCTTTTACATCGAATATGCGCGCTGGCGGCGGCGGCTGTTGAGGGCCTGGAGCAGGGCCGGCAGGTTGTCCAGTTGCTGCTGGCGGGCCTTGCTCAGCAGGATCAGGGCCAGTTCGGCGGTGGCCAGGGCATCGGCGCTGGCGTGGTGGCGTTCCTGCACCTGCAGGCCGAAATGCGCGGTCCAGTCATCCAGGCCGGCGAGGCCCGGTTTGGCCTGGGGGCAAACCAGTGGGGCGATCTCGGCCACATCGAGGAAGGCATGACGCAGGCGGTAGCCCAGGCTCTGCTTGAGGGCGCGGGCCAGCATGCGCTGGTCGAATTCGGCGTGAAAGGCCAGCAAAGGGCTGTCGCCCACAAATTCCATAAAGTCCAGGAGGGCTTCGGCCGGCTCAACGCCGTTGGCGATCTGGCTGGGGGCGATGCCGTGGATCAGGGTGCTGGCGCTGGCCTGGTGACCGTCGCGCTGCAGGGTGCACTCGAACTGTTGGCTGAGATCGATGGCGCCATTATCGATCACCACCGCACCAATCGACAGCACCTGATCGCGGCGCATATTCAGCCCGCTGGTCTCCAGATCCAGGACCACAAAGCGCTGCTGGCGCAGGCTGCGCTCGTCCAGTTCGGCCGGTTCGCGCAGTGCGCGCAGGCGTTCCAGCTGACTGTGAGTCAGGACCGGGCCTCGGCCGGTAAACCAGGTGAACTTGCTCATAGCTGATACCTCACGGCCAGGCTGCTCTGCAGCCGCTGCGCCTGGCGGAAGGACTCGCGCAGGATGCGCTGGTCCAGGTGGTTGAGGTGGTCGGGGTCAACCCGATTGGAGTAAGGCAGGCCATCGCGAGCCTGCAGCTGGTGCTGCTGCAGGCGGGCCTGCTGAATGTAGTGGTAGGCCTCTTCGTAGGCCGCGCCGTCCAGGGGCTCGATCACCCCCAGCTGACTCAGGGCGTGCAGGCGTTCCTGGGTGTTGCAGGCCGCCACGCCATGGGCCAGGGCCAGCAGGCGGGCGCCGTCGACAAAGGGCGTCAGGCCCTGCACCTTGAGGTCCAGGGTGTGTTTCTCGGCGCCCTTGCGCGCCACCACGAAGTCGCGGAACAGGCCCAGAGGCGGGCGCTGGAGCAGGGCGTTCTCGGCCAGCATGCGCTGGAACAGGATATTGCCGGCCACGTCACTGAGCAGCGCCTGGCGCAGCTGCTCGCAACCCTGGGGCTCGCCCCAGACCGCGCGCAGGTCGAAGTAGATGCAGGAGCTGAGCAGGTTCTCCGGGGTGGCGGCATGGATAAACTGGTTGAAGCGCTTGGCCCATTCCAGGCGCGACAGGCACAGCTCGGGGTTGCCGGCCATGATATTGCCCTTGCACAGGGTAAAGCCGCATTGCGCCAGGCGCTGGTTGATCTCCACGGCCAGGGGCAGCAGGCGCGCGCGAATGGCCGCCGCTTCGGCGGCGTCTTGCGCCTCGAACAGAATGCCGTTGTCCTGATCGGTGTGCAGGGTCTGCTCGCTGCGCCCCTCGCTGCCGAACACCAGCCAGGTAAAGGGGATGCCCGGATCGCCCAGCTCCTCCAGGGTGAGCTCGATCACCCGGCACACGGTGTGGTCGTTGAGCAGGGTGATCAGCTGGGTGATCTGGGTCGAGCTGGCACCGTGGGCCAGCATGCTGTCCACCAGCTGGCGCACCTCGCTGCGCAGGGCGGCCAGGGTCTCGACCCGGCCGGCGTGGCGGATGGTGCGGGCCAGGTGGACCAGATCGACGCGCTGCAGGCTGAACAGGTCGCGCTCGGATATCACCCCGCACAGCTGCTCGTTTTCCACCAGGCAGACGTGGGCGATATGCCGCTCGGTCATGGCCATGGCGGCATCGAAGGCGCTGGCATCCGGCGGCAGATGGAAGGGCTGCGGAGTCATCAGCTGGTGGATCGGCTGGCTGAGGTCGGCGCCATCGGCCACTACCCGGCGCAGGTCACGCAGGGTAAAGATACCCAGGGGTTTGTTGGCCGGGTCGACCACCACGATGCTGCCGACCTGTTGCTCATGCATCAGGTGCACGGCCTCGCGCAGCGGCATCTCCGGTGCGCAGCCGATCGGCTTGCGCATGGCCAGCTGGCCCAGGCGGGTATCCAGGGAGTACTGGGCGCCGAGGGTTTCCACTGCGCGCATCTGCACCTGCTGATTGACCTGATCAAGCAGGCTGCTGACCCCGCGCAGGGCAAAGTCGCGCAACGGGTTGGACAGGGCGAAGAGTTTGACGAAGGCCGCCTTGGCCAGCAGCAGGCAGAAGGTGTCCTCGGCGGCCAGGTGGGCGGTGCGGGTGGCGCGCTCGCCGATCAGCGCGGCCAGGGGGAAGCATTCGCCGGTGGCGATCTCGAATGTGGTCTCGGTGCCGCGCTTGGCCGTGTGCGGGCGTTCGCCATGCACCCGGCCCTGCTTGACGATATAGAAATGCTCCACCACGCCATCGCTGGGCTGGATGATGGTTTCCCCCGCGCCATAGAAGCGCAGCTGGCAGTTCTCCACCAGATAGGCCAGGTGGGCGGTGTCCATCTGGTTGAACGGCGGGAATTTCTGCAGAAACGCCATGGTGCCGTGGATGTTCTGCAACACCGCGGTCTTGCCGGCTTGGGCGATGGCGTCGGCTGAGCTCATGGGCGGCCTCGGAAGATGGGCTATGGGAACATAGTCGGCCATTGTGCTGGCGCCGGCCATAGGACATAAGTCTAGAGGCTGATGGGCGCAAGCGGCTCGGGAGCGGCCGTGTGACGTGCCACCCTGGAAAAACCTTCGGCCCCGCCAATGTTTGCCGGCGGCCTGCTAGAGTGAAGTGCACGGAGCAGGGGAGTGGTGCATGCGTTTTCTGATCGGCCTGGTTTTGTCATACAGCGCGGCGGCGCTGGCAGTGGAGCCCATGGAGGAGGCCCTGGCCGAGTTGCAACCGAGCACCCTAAGTCGCGCCGAGCAGCAGGCCGAACTGCAGTGGTTTGTCGAGGCGGCCAAGCCGCTGCGCGGCACCCAGGTGCGGGTGATTGCCGAGCATATTCCCACCCACTGGTACGAGGCCAATGTACTGGCGCCCTTGTTCAGCCAGCTCACCGGCATCCGCGTGATTCATGAAATCAGCGGCGAGGACGATGTGGTCAACAAACTGCACACTCAGCAGCAGACCGGGCTGATGCTGTATGACGCCTATATCAGCGACAGCGATCTGCTCGGCCAGCACTTTCGCGACGATCAGGTGCTGGTGCTGTCCGATTTTATCGAGGCTGAGGGCGCTGCGGTGACCATGCCGAGCCTGGATCTGGATGACTTTATCGGCCTGTCCTTTGTCACCGCACCGGATGGCAAGCTTTACCAGTTGCCGGATCAGCAGTTCGCCAACCTCTACTGGTATCGCCAGGACTGGTTCCAACGCCCTGAACTGCGCCAGGCCTTCCGTGAGCGCTATGGCTATGAGCTGGACGTGCCGCAGAACTGGTCGGCCTATGAAGACATCGCCGCCTTCTTTAGCGAGCAGGTGCGGGAGATCGACGGCCAGCGGGTCTTCGGTCACATGGATTACGGCGGTTTCGATCCCTCGCTGGGTTGGCGTATTTCCGATGCCTGGCTGGGCATGGCCGGGGCGGCCGATACTGGCCTGCCCAATGGCCTGCCGGTGGATGACTGGGGCATTCGGGTCGAGGGCTGTCGCCCGGCCGGGGCCAGTATGGCCCGTGGTGGCGCCCTGGACAGTCCGGCGGCGGTCTATGCCCTGCAGCAGTATGTCGACTGGCTCAAGCGCTACGCCCCGGCCGAAGCGCAGCAGATGACCTTCAATCAGGCCGGTAATGTGGCGGCCCAGGGGCATATTGCCCAGCAGATCTTCTGGTACACCGCCTTTACCGCCGATTACACCCGGCCGGGCGCGGCGGTGGTGGACGAGCAGGGCCTGCCCAGGTGGCGGGTGGCGCCTTCACCGCGCGGCGCCTACTGGCGCGAGGGAATGAAGTCGGGCTATCAGGATGTGGGCGCCTGGACCCTGCTCAAGGCAATCCCACTCAAGCAACAGCAGGCCGCCTGGCTATATGCCCAGTTTGTTACCGCCAAAAGCGTATCGCTGCGCAAGACCCTGGTGGGCCTGACGCCGATCCGCCGTTCCGATCTGGAGTCCGCGCCCATGCTGGCGGCTGCACCGCGACTGGGCGGCCTGGTGGAGTTCTACCGCAGCCCGGCGGCGCGGCGCTGGACACCGACCGGGGCCAATGTGCCGGATTACAGCGGCATGGCCAGCCTGTGGTGGCGCCACTTGCACCCGGCGATCAGTGGCGAGCTCAGCGCGACTCAGGCCCTGCAGAATCTGGCCCGCGCCTTTGACCGTCATCTGCTGCAGGTTGGCCTGCGTCAGCGGCATGCCTGCGCACCGCGGCTCAATCCGGAGCAGGGGGCGTTGTACTGGTTGCAGCAGCCCGGTGCGCCCTGGTCGCCGCTGACCAATGAGCGCCCCGCGGGGCGGACCCTGCCCTATGAGGAGGCCCTGCGTGCCTGGGATTAAGCGTTTGCTTGTCATGGCCCTGCTGCTGTGCAGCCTGCCGCTGTCGGCGCAGGTGCAGCTGTATGCCTGGGAGCGTCCACCACGGGTGGCGCTGGCTGGCACGGGCCAGGCGGTTGGCCTGGTTCCGGAACTGGTGACGGAGCTCTTTCGCCGCACCCAGGTGCCCTATCGGCTTAGCTTCCTGCCCCTGCAGCGAGCCATGTTGCAGGTACAACGCGAGCCTGAGAGCTGCGTGCTGCTGGTGGAGCGGCGTCAGGAACGTGACCCGCACTTCCGCTGGATCGGGCCCTTGCTGATCTCCCGCCTGGGGCTCTATGCCCGCGCCGGTGACGACCTGCAGCTGGCCAGCCTGGAACAGGCCCGCGGTCTGACCATCCTCAGCCATCAGGGCTCCGGTGCCGGGGAGTACCTCAGCAGTGTCGGTCTGCAGGTGATCAACTCGAACAAGGAGTCGCTCAATCTGCGTATGCTGCAGCGTGGCCGGGCGCGCCTATGGGCCACCAGCGATTCGGTGGTCGACAGCCTCAGTCACAGCGAGCCGCTGCGCGAGGTGCTGCCCTTTCTCACCCTGATGGAGTCCATCGCCTGCCATCCACAGTTCGACCCTAAGCTGCAGCAGCACCTGCAGACGACCCTGCTGCAGCTCTATAGCGAGGGCTGGGTCGCCGCCCTGTATGCCCGTCATGGCTTGACCCCGGAATAAAAAACCGCCCCGGAGGGCGGTTCTCTTTGCTGCAGTCGCGGGTTACAGGCCGTTGGCGGCCTTGAACTCGCGGCGGCGGCGGTGCAGCACCGGCTCGGTGTAGCCGTTGGGCTGTTTGGCGCCTTCGATCACCAATTCCAGGGCGGCCTGGAAGGCGATATTGCTGTCGAAGTCCGGCGCCAGGGGGCGGTACAGCGGATCAGCTGCGTTCTGACGATCAACCACTGGCGCCATGCGCTTGAGGCTGGCGACGATCTGCTCTTCGGTGGCGATGCCATGGCGCAGCCAGTTGGCCAGCAGCTGGCTGGAGATGCGCAGGGTGGCGCGGTCTTCCATCAGGCCGACGTCGTTGATGTCCGGCACCTTGGAACAGCCGACGCCCTGGTCGATCCAGCGCACCACGTAGCCGAGGATGCCCTGGGCGTTGTTGTCCAGTTCGTTCTGGATTTCCTCGGCCGACCAGTTGGTGTTCTGCGCCAACGGAATGCTGAGGATATCGTCCAGGGAGGCGCGCTCGCGCTTGGCCAGTTCGGCCTGACGGGCGAACACGTCGACCTTGTGGTAGTGCAGGGCGTGCAGGGTGGCGGCGGTCGGCGAGGGCACCCAGGCGGTGTTGGCGCCGGCCAGCGGGTGCATGATCTTCTGCTCGACCATGGCGGCCATCAGGTCAGGCATGGCCCACAGGCCCTTGCCGATCTGGGCGCGGCCCTGCAGGCCGGTGGCCAGGCCGATATCGACGTTCCAGTTTTCGTAGGCGCTGATCCACTTCTCGCTCTTCATGGCGGCCTTGCGCACCACGGCGCCGGCTTCCATGGAGGTGTGGATCTCGTCACCGGTACGGTCGAGGAAGCCGGTGTTGATAAACACCACGCGCTCGCTGGCGGCCTTGATGCAGGCTTTCAGGTTAACGGTG
>JBFHPI010000169.1:0-6813 GCA_041592855.1 Pseudomonas sp. | reverse complement strand
TCGAGCGCGCGGCCCAGGTGCTGGGCCTGTCGCAATCGGCGGTGTCGCAGCGGATCAAGCTGCTGGAGGCGCGGGTTGGCCAGCCGGTGCTGATGCGCGTCAGTCCGCCGGTGGCGACGGCAGTGGGCCAGCGCCTGCTCAACCATGTGCAGCAGGTGCGGCTGCTGGAGCGCGATCTACAGGCCCAGGTGCCGAGCCTGGATGCCGGGGGGATGCCGGAGCGCCTGCGCATCGCCCTCAATGCCGATAGCCTGGCCACCTGGTGGGCGCCGGCGGTGGGCGACTTCTGCGCCGAGCAGCGTCTGCTGCTGGAGCATCTGGTGGAAGATCAGGATGTCGGCCTCAAGCGCATGCGCGCCGGCGAGGTGGCGGCTTGCGTCTGTGCCAGCGAAAAGCCCCTGGCCGGAGCCCGGGCCGAACGGCTTGGCGCCATGCGCTACCGGGCCCTGGCCAGCCCGGCCTTTATCCATCGGCATTTCGCCAGCGGGGTCACGTCCCGGGCCCTGGCCCAGGCGCCGGCCATCGTCTTTGGCCCGGACGATCAGCTGCAGCATCGCTACCTCTCGATGCTGGGGCAGGAGGGCGGTTTTCTTCATCACCTGTGTCCCTCATCCGAAGGCTTCGTGCGCCTGGCCGAGGCCGGGTTCGGCTGGGGCCTGATGCCGGAGTTGCAGGTGCAGTCCGAGCTGGCTCGTGGCAGCCTGGTCGAGCTGTTGCCGGAGCGACCGCTGGATGTGCCGCTGTACTGGCACCACTGGCGCAATGGCGGGGCGCTGCTGGAACAGCTGACCCGCCACCTGCACCGCCAGGCGGGCAAATGGCTGGTGTCGGTGGTGGACTTATAAGCAGCGCATGAAGGCTGTCGCGCTACCCGCTCGGATTCTCCCGGACCAGCGGGGCGCTTACCCTTCGCGTGTAAGCTATGCCGTTCACCCTGCCCGCTTGGCCTACAGCTTAAACTGCGCCAGCAGCTGCTGCTGGTCGCTGGCGACCGTGCGCAGGTGCTCGCCGCTATGGCGGGTGTTGGCGGCGTTTTCACGGTTTTCCGCGGTCATGGCGCTGAGCTGATGCATATGCTGGTTGACCTCCTGGGTGGTGGCGGCTTGCTGTTCGGCAGCGGCGGCGATCTGAAACGCCAGGCCATGCACGGCCTGCAGGGACTGCTCCAGGTCGCTGAGGGTGGTCAGCACCGCCTGGGTTTCGTCTTCCAGGGCGCGGGCCTGGGTGGTGGAGCCCTGCATGCTGACCAGGGCCTGCTGCGAGGAGTCGCCGAGGGTGGCGATGATCTGCACGATCTCCTCGGTGGCGGTGCGGGTGCGCATGGCCAGGTTGCGCACTTCATCGGCCACCACGGCAAAGCCACGACCTTGCTCGCCGGCGCGGGCGGCCTCGATGGCGGCATTCAGGGCCAGCAGGTTGGTCTGCTCGGCGATGCCGCGAATCACCTCCAGCACCGAGGCGATCTGCTGGCTGTTACCGGCCAGGGTCTGCACCACCTGATCGGCTTCGCGCAAGCCGCCGAGCAGTTGATCCTGGCGGCCGATCATGCGTTGCAGGGTGCCCTGCATGGTGGCGAAGGCGCTGCGTGCCGCTTCGCTGCTGTCGGCGCTCTGGCTGGCGTTGGCGGCGATCTCCTGCACGGTGGCGGCCATCTGATCGACGGCGCTGACCACCATCTCCAGGGCTTCCTGCTGCTGGTCGAGACGGCTGCTGGTCTGCCCAGCGGCGTCGAGGATATCGCCACTGGCGTGATCCACCGCGCTGCTGGCCTGGTGCAGCTGTTCGATCACCCGGCGCCAGGCCGCAGCCATGTCATGCAACGCCTGCATCAGCCCCTTAGTGCCCTGCGCCGGTTGGGCCAGTTGCAACTGGCCGGCGGCCAACTGTTGGGCCAGTTGCGCCATATTCTGCGGCTCGCCACCCAGGGGGCGCATCACGCTGCGACTGACCAGCCAGGTGGCGATGCCCACGGCGAGCATGGTCAGCAGGCCCAGCACCAGGATCTGCATCATCAGTGCACGTACCGGGGCGAAGGCCTGGGCCTGATCCATTTCCGCCACCAGGGCCCAGTGCTGTCCGTCGAACTGCAATGGCACAAAGGCCTTGAGTGCCTGCTGGCCAGCCAGGCCGGCTTCGCTCAGGCGACCGGTTTCGCCACGCAGGGCGCGTTCGATGGTCTCGCCCTGCAGGGGCGTGCCCGCCTGTTGGGCGCGGGGCGCCTGTTGCTCGGGAAAACGCACCGAATCCGAGCGCAGCAGACCGTCGTTGCCAACCAGGTAGGTTTCCCCGGCCTCGCCCAGGCCCTGGCGGGTCTGCATCACCTGATTGAGTGGGGCAATGGGCAATTCGAGCAGCAACAGGGCGCTTAGCTGGCCGTCACTCAGCACGGGGCTGGCGAGAAACTGGCTGGGTTCACCGGTCTGTGGGTTGACGCTGAGGTCACTGAGGTGGGCCTGGCCGCTGCTCAGGCTTTGCTGCGCCAGGCGCCCCATGGGGTGTTCGCGCCAGCTGCCGGTCAGCAGGTTCTGCTGATAATCCTCACCGCGCAGCACGCTGAAGATCACCTGGCCATCGCCGTCCACCAGCTTGAGGTCACGGTAACCGTAGGTCTGGGTGAAGTTCTCGAAAATCGGTCGGTCGTAGTTGGCGGCGCTGATCAGGGCGGGGCCGGAGAGGCCGCTGTAGCTGGTGCTCAGGTTGCTGGCCAGGGTACCCAGCTGGTTGCGCCGTGCCTGGAGGTTGTCCAGTAGCTGTTGTTGTTTGATATTTGCAACGGCTTCCAGGGCGTCCAGGCTCTGCTCCTGCAGGGCTTTACTGGCCTGTAGATAGACCGTGACGGCCATCGCCAAGACCGGGAAAAGACCAATAAATAGATAGCTTAGGGCGAGCTTGAGGCGTAACGGCATGTCCATGGGCTCCGCGGGTGGGAAGGTGACAAACTGATAGGTGTTTAAAATTCTGCAAGAATCGTGCGAATTGCTTGACGAGGTGTCAATAAAAATGATCGGTCAGTCTGCGGCTGCTGAGTCAGCCCCTGACGTGGGAGACGGGCAGCCGTGAACGCTGCGCTGTGGCAGGGTGGAGTGGGTGAAAAGGTAACTGCATGCTGCCGCCCAGGACGGGCGGCGCAGGGGTTGGCAGGCCGTTTTCAACGCAGGTAGTTTTTCAACAGCCTGTTATTCGATTTCGATGCGACCGGAGCCTGGCAGCTGTTCGATGCAGCGTGCACCAAACAGCCGTGAGGGGGTGAAATAGCCGCCAGGGCCCTGATAGTCGAGTAGATGACGCACCGCCAGCAAGGCGCCGTGCACCGTTACCTCATAACCGTTGGCGGTCTGCAGGCGGGCGGTCTTGATGTGACCGGCGGCATTGCGTGCTTCGCCCCAGAGCCAGGTGCGCTGACGCTCGCGGGTCTCGGCATCCGGGCCTTTGACCTTGCGCCCGATCAGGTTCTTGAGCCAGTTCTGCACGGCGTTGAGGCCGAGCAGGGGGCGTAGCGGATTGATCAGGCGCATGATCACCGCCGCAACTGTGGGTGTCGGCAGGTACACCTCGATATTGCCGATGCCGGTGCTGTGGTAGGCGGTGGAGACATCACCCCAGGGGATGGTCACGGCCGGCTTCTCGCCACGACCAAAGTTAATCGCACGGCGCTTATAGCCGAGGGGCACATCTGTGATCACTCCAGCACGGCGCACCTTTCCGCCGAATTTAAGGCCTTCCACCGTGGTCTTGGCCGTGCCCGGTGAAAGCCCGCTACCGCTGTCGAAGCCCAGGGCCAGTTCGCAGGCATCGGGCAGGGCCTGGTGCAGGCAGGCGGCCAGGCAATCGCTGGGGATCACATCGAAGCCCACACCGGGGCAGACCACCAGACCCCGTTCCCGGGCCTGGGCGTCGCGGCTGTGGGCGGCCTCGAAAACACTGATTTCCCCGGTGATATCCACATAGTGGGTGGCGCTGGCCAGACAGGCATCCAGCATCGGCGAGCTGGTGGCGGAGAACGGGCCGGCGCAGTGCACCAGCACGGCGATATCGGCCAGCACCTCGCGCGCGTGCTCCTGTTCGTGCAAATCGAAGATGCGGCATTCCAGGCCCAGCAGGCTGCCCAGCGCGTGCACCGCGGCCGGATTGCGTCCACCAAGAATAGGCGTGAGCCCCTGGCGTTTGGCCTCGTGTGCGAGCAGATGGCCGGTGTAGCCGTTGGCGCCGTAAATCATCCAGTTATTGGCCATGCGTGTTTCCCTAGTCACGATTGAGTGCGTAGCAAGCTTAGCCGTTTCCTGGATGACTGCCGCCCGACCTTGAGTGCAGTGGGTCGCTATTATGGCCGCCAGGGTCACTTAGCCGGTCTTTGCGCGCTGCTAGAGTGAAGCCAGGTTCGAACAGGGGATGTGCATGAAGATCTTGGTCACCGGCGCCAGTGGTTTTATCGGCGGGCGTTTTGCCCGTTGCGCTCTGCAGCAGGGCCACAGGGTGCGTATCAATGGCCGTCGGGCCGAGGCGGTGTTGCCATTGCGTGAGGCCGGCGCCGAGTTTATCCAGGGCGATCTGGCCGACCCCGAACTGGCGCAGCAACTCTGTCAGGGGGTCGAAACGGTGGTGCATTGTGCCGGCGCGGTGGGGGTGTGGGGGGATTACGCACATTTCTATCGGGCCAATGTGCGGGTCACCGAGAACCTGATCGAAGCCTGTCTGCAGCAGGGGGTGCGACGTCTGGTGCATCTGTCTTCACCCTCGGTGTACTTCGACGGCCAGGCCCATGTCGGCCTGCGCGAGGAACAGCTGCCCCGGCGGTTTTCCGATCACTACGGACAGACCAAGTACCTGGCCGAGCAACGGGTCTTTGCTGCCCAGGCCCGGGGGCTGGAGGTGCTGGCGCTGCGCCCGCGCTTTGTCACCGGAGCGGGGGACGCCAGCATCTTTCCCCGGCTGATCAATATGCAGCGCAAGGGGCGTCTGTGGATTATCGGCAATGGCTTGAATCGGGTGGACTTCACCAGTGTGGAGAACCTCAATATGGCCCTGCTCAGCTGCCTTGAGGTGGGCGAGGAGGCCCTGGGGCGGGTCTACAACATCAGCAATGGAGAGCCCGTGGCGCTGTGGGAGGTGATCAATTACGTGCTGCGCCGCCTCGATCTGCCGCCGGTGACACGGCACCTGCCCTATGCCCTGGCCTACGGCGCGGCGGCGCTCAATGAAGGCATCTGCCGGTTGCTGCCTGGGTGCCCGGAACCCAGCCTGTTTCGCCTGGGCGTGGCGGTGATGGCCAGGGACTTTTCCCTGGATATCAGCCAGGCCCGTCAGTACCTGGGCTATGCACCGCAGGTCAGCCTGTGGACGGCCCTGGATGAGTTTTGCCAGTGGTGGCAGGCGCAGCGGACCAATGCCTGATTATCTTCAGGCGTAAACCCGCTGGCCGCGGTAGATGCGCACCGAGCCGCTGCGGGTGGCGACATGGGCGGCTTCGACCAGTGGTGGCACGCTCGGCGCGCTCTGGTAGGGCATATCGCTGAGCTGCGCCAGACGCTGGCCCAGCTGGCGGGTTTCCTCGTTGCTGGAACCGAGGCAGGCGCTGAGCATGGCGCTGACCGCATCGGCCTGGCTGAGGCGGATATCCACTGCCAGTTCTTCCCGCAGTTTGCGGCGTAGCGCCTGCATGCAATCGAGCACCGCTTTGTTCAGTTCCATATGCCATCCCCCGATAGTCGTCACTGAATGGGTGTTACCACCCTGATAATTGGGCTGTTGCAAGCCTCGTACCAGATGCTCGCTTGGCGAACTCCGTGGCCTGGCGCGCGGTCTGAGGCGCAATGCGCGCCCTTCGTCGGTGCGTTGTGCACCCTGGCTGCGCAACGCTGAAGCGCACCGGGCGAATCGTTATACTGCGCCCAGTCTTTGCCTCCCCGGCTCTATTTGAAGGTTTATTCCATGCGTAACGATGCTCACGACGAACTTGATCATGTGCCCAGTCTCACTCCAGATAGGGGGGATCAGGATGACTTCGCCGAGGCCCATGCCGAGCCACGTAGCCCGACTTACGCGCGCCCGCCGGTTGTGCCGGCCAAGGCCGCCAGCAACGGGCCGCTGTGGGCGCTGGTTGGCGCCCTGGGTATTGCCCTGGGTGGTTTGGGCTGGTGGAGTTTTCAGCAGATCAGCCTGATGGAGCAGCAGCTGGTGGCGACCCAGGAGAGCTTTGCCCGCATCAGCGAGGAAGCTGCCGGGCGCATTCAGGATATTTCCGGCAAGGTGGTGGCCACCGAGTCCAGCGTGCTCAGCGACAGCGAAGCGCTCAAGCTGCAGGTCAAACAGCTGGAAAGCAAACTGGCCGAACTGGCCAAGCAGCAACAGAGTCTGATTAGCCAGCAGGGCGGCTTCAATACCCGAGTCGAGCAACTGGCCGGTGAGGTCAAGAACCAGCAGGGGGTAACCGGCAAGTTCGACGACAGCCTCAAGGCTCTGGCCAGCGAGCAGGCCGGCCTGAAAAAAGAGCAGGCCGCGCTAAAAGCCGCCCAGGCCGACTCCGCCAAGCTGAGTGCGCAGTTGCAGAGCCTGACGGCTGATATTGATGCTCTGAAGAAACAGGGTAACCCCAATAGCGCCATCGCCCGGCTCGAGCAGGATCTGCTGGTGCTCAAGAGCGATCTGGAGACCCGTGCCGCTAACAGCAGCTCCACTGCCGAGTTCGACGCCTTCCGCGCCCAGACCTCGCGCAATATCAGCACCCTGCAGTCCCAGGTGGTCAATCTGCAGCAGCAGATCGACGCGCGTTGAGCCCTAAGCAGTCGTGAAACAGCCCGCTGAATTCAGCGGGCT
>JBFHPI010000168.1:0-6819 GCA_041592855.1 Pseudomonas sp. | reverse complement strand
GTTACAAAGCCAAGGCCACCAGCACGGCGCATTCGGCGATTTCCAGCAAGGCTCCGGCGGTATCACCGGTGGTGCCGCCCAGGCGCTTGCGCATCAGCCTGCGTAGCCAGAGGAACACCACCCCCGCCACCAGCAAGGCCAGCAAGGCCGGCCAGCCAAACAGCAGCATGGCCAGCCCGTGGGCGGCCAGCACCCAGGGCAGTTGCCGGCGCGGCAGGTGTTCGGCCAGGGCCTGCCCCAGACCACCGGCCCGCACATAGGGCGTGGTCAGAAACAGCAGCGGCAGCAGGCAGCGCGCCAGCCAGGGCACCAGTAGCAGCAATAACCCGGAGCCGCTCTCCAGCAAGGCCACCAGGGCGGCAAACTTGAGCACTAGCAGCAGCACCAGCACCACCACCGCCATAGGCCCACTGCGCGGGTCTTGCATAATGGCCAGGGTGCGCTCTTTATCGCCAAAGCCGCCGACCCAGGCATCGGCGCTGTCGGCCAGGCCATCCAGATGCAGGCCGCCGCTGATGCCCACCCACAGGCTCAACAGCAGCGCCGCCTGCAACAGCACGGCGCGATCACCCAGCAGTTGCTGTGCGGCGAGCAGCAGCAGGCCGATCAGCAGCCCCACCAGCGGATAGAACAGCAGCGAGCGGCCAATCTGCTCAGGGGTCGGCATACCCGCCAGGGTTACCGGCAGGCGAGTGAGAAATTGCAGGGCAATCCACCAGGGCGTCATCTCAACTCCCGAAGCAGGCCCTGTTGATCCAGGCACAGTTGATAGCGCTCGGCATGCCCCACCGCCACCTGCAGCAGCTCATTGCGCGGCAAACCACGGGCACGCGCCAGCAGCAGGCGGATCACCCCGCCGTGGGTCACCAGCAACAGGCGCTCACCCGCATGGAGGGCCTGCAAGCGCTGCAAGGCGGCCAATATCCTCGCCTCGAAGGCCAACAGCGGCTCGCCTTCGGGCGGGGTAAAGCCGTAGGGATCGCTCCAGAACAGGCCGAGTTCTGTGGAACTGGTCTGCATCAATTCGGCGGTGCTGCGCCCTTCCCAGGTGCCGAAATGCAGCTCCTGCAGATCGGGTTCCAGGCTCAGTGGCACGCCGTGTTGCGCCGCCAGTTCTTCGGCAAAGCGTGCACAGCGCTGCAGAGGCGAACTGATCAACCGATCCCAAGGGCCGGCAGCAAACACCGCCGCACGCAGCTGGGCCCAGCCGGTTTCGGTCAGGGCATCGTCGAGGCTGCCGCGCAGGCCGCCACCCAGTTCGGTTTCGCCATGCCGAAGCAGCTCCAGATAGACCGTCATGCCGGGCGCTCCGCCACTGCGGCTTCGGCAAAGGTGGCCATCTCGTTGTGCAGGCTGCAGGCCAGTTGCAGCAGCGGCACGGCCAGGGCCGCCCCACTGCCCTCGCCCAGACGCAGGCCCAGGTCGAGCAAGGGCTCGGCCTGCAGCGCCTCGAGCACCCGGCGATGGCCGGGCTCGGCGCCCATATGGGCAAACAGCAGCCAGTCACGGCACGCCGGATTCAGCTGTACCGCCAGCAAGGCGGCAATGCTGCAGATATAACCATCCACCAGGGCGGTGATGCCCTGCTGGGCGCAGGCCAGGTAGGCGCCACTGAGGGCTGCGATCTCGAAACCGCCGAGGCGCTGCAGGATGTCGATGGGTTCGCTGATCGCCGGGCGATGCAGCTCCAAGGCAGCCTCGATCACCTTGGCTTTATGGGCCACGCCCGCGCGGTCCAGACCGGTGCCCGGGCCGACCAGCTCCAGCGCCGGACACCCCAGCAGCAAACAGGCCATGGCCGTGGCGGCGGTGGTATTGCCGATACCCATCTCGCCGCCGATAAACAACTGGCAGCCGGCCTCACGGGCGCGCTGCACGCTGGTCTGACCGGCGTCCAGAGCCAGCAGTAACTGCGCGGCGGTCATCGCCGGGCCCTGGGCGAAGTTCTGCGTGCCCGCACCGATTTGCAGATGACGCACGCCGCGCAGTGGTTCCAGCGCCACCGCGGTGCCCAGGTCGATGACCTCAAGCGTTGCGCCCAGCTGCTTGGCCAGTACGCTGATCGCCGCGCCGCCATTGACGAAGTTGCGCAGCATCTGCCCGGTAACCGCCTGGGGGAACGCCGATACACCCTCGGCGACCACACCATGGTCACCGGCAAAAATGCTGATCCACAGTTTCTCAATCTGCGGCCTCTGGCTACCCTGCATGGCCGCCAGGTCAATCGCCAGCTGCTCCAACTGGCCAAGCGAGCCGGCCGGTTTGGTCAGCTGTTGCTGGCGCGCCAGGGCCTTGCTGCGTGCGGCTATATCCAGCGCCTGACAGCCCTGTTGCCACCATTGCTCACTCATAGCGCATTCCCCTTGAGTACCATCGGCAAACCCGCCACGGTAAACACCACCCGCTCACAGCGCTCGGCCAGGGCCTGATGCAGCCAGCCCGCCTCATCCACATAGCGGCGGGTCAGCTCGCCCAGCGGCACCACGCCCAGGCCGGTCTCATTACTGACCAGCAGAATCCGCCCCGGCAAGCCGCTCAGACAGTCCAGCAGCGCATCACGCTCGGTGCTTAGGCGCGCCGGGTCATCCAGCATTAACAGATTGGTCAGCCACAGGGTCAGACAATCGACCAGCAGACACTTATCCGCAGCGGCCTGCTCACGCAGCACCTGGGCCAGGGCCAGGGGTTCCTCCACCAGGCCCCAGGTGGCCGACCGGCGTTCGCGGTGATGTTGAACCCGCGCACTCATCTCGCCATCCAGCGCCTGGCTGGTGGCGATATAGGTCACCGCCAGACCGGACTCATGGGCCAGCCGCTCGGCCAGACGGCTTTTACCGGAGCGGGCACCGCCGAGAATCAATTCACGCATGACCGACTCCACATAATACACGCAACTTTGCCGTATCCAGATGCGCCTCCACCAGATCGGCCAGGCGCTCGATATCCCGCTCACGCAAGGCGTGGTAATCCACCTGCTGCACCTCGCGCAGCCCGGCCCAGCGCAGCAGTGCGCTACAGGCTTCGCTGCTTTCAAACAAACCATGCAGATAGGTGCCGAGGACCTGGCCATCGGCGCTCAGGCCACCATCGACGCGGCCATCGTCGAGTCGCACGGCCGCGTTCAGGCCCGCGCCCGTACTGACGCCGGCATGAATCTCGTACCCGCTGACCGGGGCATTTTCCAGGCATAGCTGGCCCCGTACATTGCGCAGCTGCTTCTCCGGCTCCAGCACGGTAGTGAAATCCAGCAGCCCCAGTCCCGGGCTTGAACCCGCTGCGCCTTCCAGGCCATGCGGGTCGTCGATCTGGGTGCCGAGCATCTGCAAGCCGCCGCAGATTCCCAGCAGCTTGCCGCCATAACGCAGATGCCTGGCGATAGCCGCCGGCCAGCCTTGCTGACGTAGAAAGGCCAGATCGCTGCGTACGCTTTTCGAGCCGGGCAGGATAATCAAGTCCGCGGCGGGAATCGTCTGACCGGGGCCGACAAAGCACAGCTCGACCTGCGGATGCAGGCGCAGCGGGTCGAAATCGGTGTGGTTGCTGATCCGCGGCAATACCGGCACCACCACCTTGATCCGCTCGGCCACCTTGGCGCTCTGGCGAATATCGATGGCATCCTCGGCTTCCAGGTGGAAATCCATCAGGTAGGGCAATACGCCGAGTACCGGCTTGCCGGTGCGCTGCTCCAGCCAATCCAGCCCCGGTTGCAACAGGGCGATATCGCCGCGAAAACGGTTGATCACAAAACCCTTTACCCGCGCCTGCTCGCTCTCGGAGAGCAACGCCAGGGTGCCGACCAGATGGGCAAACACCCCGCCCTTGTCGATATCGGCAATCAGGATCACCGGGCAATCCACCGCCTCGGCAAAGCCCATATTGGCGATATCCCCGGCGCGCAGGTTGATCTCCGCCGGCGAGCCGGCGCCCTCCACCATCACCACCGGATAGGCGGCAGTCAGGCGCCGATGGGAATCAAGCACGGCCTGCATCGCCACCTGCTTGTAGTCGTGGTAGGCCGCCGCCTCCATACGGTTGATGGCACGGCCATGGATGATCACCTGGGCACCGGTATCGCTGCTGGGCTTGAGCAGTACCGGGTTCATATCGGTGTGCGGCGCCAGCCCGGCGGCCTGGGCCTGCACGGCCTGGGCTCGGCCTATCTCGCCGCCATCGGCGGTCACCGCCGAGTTAAGCGCCATATTCTGCGGTTTGAAGGGCACCACGCTGACGCCCTGGCGCTTGAGCCAGCGGCACAAAGCAGTCACCAGGGTGCTTTTGCCGGCATCGGACGTAGTGCCCTGCACCATTAGCGTCGCGCCCTGCACCATCAGGGGGGTCATAAAAGCTCCTTGAGCGTGGCCAACGCCTGCTGCAACCGTTGCCAGCCGGCCTCGTCGCCCGGCAACCCGAAACGCAGGCTGGCCGGTTCACTGAACAGGCGGGTGAGAATACCCTGGCAGGCCAGACGTTCGTGCAGCGCCGCAGCCCGAGCCGTACAGCAGAACTGAAAGAGCGCGCAGCCGCCGGTTGGATGCAGGCCGTGGACCGCCAGCAACTGGGCCAGGCGTTCGCCATCGGCCAGCAGACGCTGGCGTTGACGGGCCTGAGCGGGATAATCCTGCAGCAACGCCGTGGCCACTGCCCGGCTGGGGCCAGCCACCGTCCAGGGGCCCAGCAAGTCATCCAACTGCGCCAGCAATGCCTGCTCGGCCAGCACAAAGCCCAGACGCACACCCGCCATGCCGAAAAACTTGCCGAAGGAACGCAGCACGATCAGCCCCGGCAGCTGGCTGAAGGCCGCCAGGCTGTGTTCGGGGCTGCAGTCGATAAAGGCTTCGTCCACCAGCAACCAGCCGCCCCGCTCGGCCAGGCGGGCATGCCAGGTCAGCAACTGGGCCGGTTCGATCAATCGTCCGCTGGGGTTGTTGGGGTTGATCACCAGCAACACATCGAGGCGCTCCAGGCCTCGATCCACGCCGGCCTGGGTCAGCATCTCGACACGGTGCCCTTCCCTGCGCCAGGCCTGGGCATGTTCGGCATAGGCCGGGGCGAGAATGCCCACCCGGCTACTGACGCGCAGCCTGGGCAACGCCTGGATAGCGGCCTGGGTGCCGGCCACGGGCAACAGATTGGCCGCCCCGTAATAGTCGCGGGCGGCGATCTCCAGACCGTCATTGCACTCCGGCAGGCGCCGCCAGGCGCTGTCGGGGATCGGCGGCAGGAGCCAGCCATAAGGCGCAATGCCGGTGGACAGATCCAGCCAGTCGCCCAGGGCGATGCCGAACTGCAGGGCTGCAGCGCGCAGCCGGCCACCGTGCTCAAGCATGCCCCGCTTAACCATAGAAGACGCCCCAGAGCAGAAGCAGCGCCAGCCAAAGCAGCACACCGCCGTTAAGCAGATTGAGTGCCCGCTCGATATCCCGGGCCTGGGCCGCTGGTCCCTCACCCAGCACGGGACGCTGATGCACTTCCCCATGGTATTGGGCAGTGCCGCCCAGGCTGACGCCCAGCGCCCCGGCGCCTGCGGCCATCACCGGGCCGGCGTTGGGGCTGTCCCACTGCGGTGCCTGGCGTTGCCAGCAACGCAGGGCCAGGCCGGTGCGCCCCAGCAGGGCATAGGTCAGGGCCACCAGGCGCGCAGGCACATAGTTAAGGGCATCGTCGATCTTCGCCGCCGCCCAGCCGAAGCGCTCGAAGCGCGGGGTGCGGTAGCCCCACATGGCGTCCAGGGTATTGCTCAGGCGATACAACACCACCCCAGGGGCACCTGCCACGGCAAACCAGAACAGCGCGGCAAACACCGCATCCGAGCCATTTTCCAGCACCGACTCGGTGCCGGCGCGGGCCACGCCAGCGGCATCCAGTTCGGCGGTGTCGCGGCTGACCAGATAGCCCACCCGCTGCCGGGCATCGGGCAGATCCCCCAGGCGCAGGGCCTGGGCCACCGGCATGGCATGCTCGCCCAGGCTGCGCAGGCCCAGGGCGAAATACAGGGCGATGATTTCCACCGCCCAGCCCAGGTTCGACACCTGGCTTAGCAGCCAGACCAACAGCGTCACGGGCAGCACCGCCAGGCACCAGGCACTGACCCCATGGCTGCGCCAGCCGCCGCCAGAGGGGTTAAAACGCTGCTCGATACGCGTCGCCAGACGACCAAAGGCCACCAGCGGGTGGCCGCGCTTCGGCTCCCCGAGGGCAGCATCCAGGGCCAGGGCGGCGAGGATGGTGAGAAATAGCGTCATGAATCTCCAGCAAGCGGGCTCTAGGCTTATTCGTCCGAGCGATCAGGTTGTTGAAAAACGTTGGCGAGGCAGCTAGCGCAAGGCAAAAGCAGGCGAAAAAGCGCAGTTTACAAGTGGTAAATGAGCATTTTGAGCCTGCTTTTAACGCTGCGATGGCAAGGTAGGTAGTTTTTCAACTGCCTGATTGGCCCCATTGATCTTCAAACAGCAACTCTGACAGCGGCCGCGCCTCGGCCCAGCCCTGCTGCACCAGCATCGGCGCCTCGTAGAAAGCCGTAACCGGTCCCAGGCAAAGCAAGGCCACCGGCAGACTGCCAGGCGGCATGGCCAGCAACTCGGCCAGGGCGTCGGGCTCAAACAAGGACACCCAGCCCATACCCAGGCCCTCGGCTCGGGCCGCCAGCCAGAGATTCTGAATGGCGCAGGCGGTGGATGCCAGGTCCATCTGCGGCAAGGTGCGACGACCGAACACATGGCCCTCGCGCTTATCCATCAGGGCCACCACCAGCAACTCGGCACAATCGCCGATGCCCTCCACCTTGAGCTGCATAAATTCCGCGCCACGCTCGCCCAGGGC